>DASQNL010000316.1:0-6990 GCA_035644995.1 Pyrinomonadaceae bacterium
CCGGTCGAGCACGTATTCGAGCGAACGCTTCAGAGGGTTCGCGCCGGGGTAACAATCGCCGCCGAGAGACGCGCCGCCGATGCGATGATGCGGCAGAAACTCCTTGTTGCCGTTGATGCCGATGAGGTTTTTGAGCGCGCAGGTGATGCCCGCCTTTTTGTGCGTCTTCAACTTCGGCAAATTGATCACGACATCGGCGTCCAACACGGCGCGCGCGATGAGGTATTGATGGCGGCCGGGCGCGTGCGTCCGCCGCATCAGGCGCGGGTCGTAGCAGGTGACGCGAAATGCGCCCGACTCGTCCGTGATCGGTTCGAGGAGACTTTCGCGCCCCAGATCGAAGAGGACGAACTCGCTCTCGTCGCGCAGGTTCTCCGCGGCCGCGCGCACGCCGTCTCTGAACACGGCAATCGTCCGGCGAAAATCGCGGATGCCGCGAAAGCGGCTCTCGCGCCGCATCAATTCGTCCGACCACTCGCCGAGTTTCGTCTCGCCGAGCAAGGCCGCGAAGTCGCAGCCTTGCATGGGCGCGTCGCCGACCGAGACCTCGGCCGCGCCCGTCCGCAAGACCGCCTCGACGACGGCGCGCACGAGCGACGCGTGCGTCACCAGCGGCTCGATGCCGCCCGCGCCTTGATTTTCGTGCGTGACGAAATTCGGTTTGACGAGCACGCGCGCGCCGGGGGGAATGAGTCGGTTGAATGCGCCGCCCGCCGCGCCGTCGCTCCAACCGAGTTCGCGCGCGAGGCGCAGGAGCGCGAGGGAGATTTCATCCGTGCCGTTCGCGCCCGCCCCCCCGGCGGACGGGTAGCGCGCCGCGGACGTCCGCGCCACGGCCACGCGCGCGTCCTCACACGCCTGCTTGCGCTGAAACTCCGTCATCGCCCGTTCCCTTCCGTGCGTTTAACCTCGCTCACCACGGGTCGCAGTTTATTGGCTTTCGTGCGCGGGATGCTCTGGACGAGCGCGAGGCTGACCGGCAGACCCGGCAGATTCGCCGCGACCGTTTCTAAGATACTCCGCCGCGCCTCTTCGCCGAAATTGTTTTGCGGAATGACTTGCAGTTCGACCGAGTAGTCGGGGCGTTGGAGAAACATGAACTCGCGCACCGGGTAATCTTTCAGCATGTGCGGCATTTGCAGCCCCGCGATCCAGCGGCCGTCCGGCAGCCAGATGCGGTCGGCCTCGCGCCCCAAAACTTCGTGCAGCGCGAACGCCGGGTGGCCGGGGCGACTCCCGCGCGGGAAGCGTCCCACGTCGCCCACGCGGTAACGCAGCATCGGCATGCCGTCCGCGTGCAGCTTCGTGATCAGGATGGGCGACTCCGCGGCGGCGGCCGTCTCCGGTTCGACGAGCACGTTCTGCCAGTCAACTTCAAAATCGTGCGTGCGCCCCGGCTCGAACTGGAAGCCCATGATGCCTACGTCGCGGCTGCCGTAGCGTTCGTGGACGGGTCGGCCAAAGGCGCGCTCGATGCAAGCGCGCTGCGCGGGCAGAAGTTTCTCCGCGCCCGTGACGAAGCAGCCCGAAGGGTAGTTCGGCGTGAGCTTTTCGGAGAGCGCGAACTCGGCCAGCGCGGCCAGCGCGCTCGCATAGGCGATGATGCACGCGGGACGCCAGCGCGCGAACTCGGCGTGATAGCGCGCGAGCGCGTCGGGCGAGAGGCGGAAACAATCGAACCAGCGCACGTTCGATTCGAAATCATGGTAGCGTTCGCGCCACGTGCCGCGCGCCACGGGGTCGAGGTGATGCCCCCAGAGATAGGCGGTCGGCGTGCCCGTCGGCGCGCCGATTCTCTGCATCGGGTATTCCAGCGCGCTCTCGCGCCAGCCCAACTCCTCCGGCCCTAACCAGACGTGCGTCGGCTCGCCCGTCGAACCGCCCGTCGAATCCTTACGCAGCGCATCGGCCGGGAGGGCGTTCGAGATGAGGTCGCGGCCGGCCGCCCTGATGTCCTCGCGTTCGAGCACGGGGAGGCGGGCGAAATCGGCGAAACTGAAATCAGCCTGCGGGTCGAAGTTTTCACGCGCGAACAACTCTCGATAGAAGACGGTTTCCGAGGCGGCGCGGCGCACCGAGTAGCGCAGCCGTTCGAGCACCCATGCGCGCCGCCGCTCCTCATCCCACGCGGCCGTTTGGCGGCGCAGCCGCATGCCTTCGTAGAAGGCGCGCATGGCCGGGCGGCGCGAGGCGCGCGCCAGCCGTTGCGCGCGCGTGAGCGGCAGCAACAGCTTGCGTGAGAGCAGTTCGTGGACGATCAATCCGGTCAAGTTCCGTCTCCCCTTTTGCTCATCCGGCCACATCGTTCACCGCGCGCCGCCGGTGCATCGTGTGGCGTTGCACGGCGCGCAGCGCGCGCCCCGCGCCCGCGCGTTCGTCCGCCGACAAAATCTTCAGCAGCCAGACGCCCGCCAGGTAGACCACGGCGAAGACCACGCCGCACACGGCGAGCACGAAAAACGGCGGCATCGTGCCCAACACCAACGCCCGCGCGAGCGCGGTCGCGACGGCGGCGCAGGCGGCGGCGCAGGCCAGCTTACCCACGTCGCCGAACAAAGGAACGTCCGCCCACGTCATCCCCAGAGCCTTGCCGCAGCGCACCGCCACCACCGTGCGCTCCAGCAAATTCGTCAGCACGACGAGCGAGATGACGCCGACCAAGCCGACGCGCTCCGTGCCGAACCAGAGCGCCATGAACAACGCGCCGAGCAGCACGGCGCGCGCGCGCAGCAGAAAGAAGCGATGCTCCGGGTAGGCGCGCATCACCGGGTCGTAAGCCGACGTGATCATGCCGAGCGGGATCATCGCGAGGTTGACGGCGAAGATCGGCCAACTCGGCAAATACTGCTCGCGAAACATGACGAGGATGAATTCGCGCCCCATCACGATCAGAAACGCGTAGAGCGCGAAATAGGCGAGGGCGAGTTTGCGCATCATCCGCGAGACGAGGACGATGATCTCGCGCCGCGCGCCCTGCTTTTCCAGTTCGGCCACGCGCGGGATCATCACCGAGCCGATGGAATCGCTGAGGATGTGGATGAGCGGCAGGTTGAAGCAGCCGAAATTGTAGATGGCGAAGGTGGCGGCGTCGAAGCGATGGGACACGAAATAGTTGTGCATGTCCATCTGCATCGTGAAGAGGAAACCGGCGATGCCGAGCGGCAGCGCGTAGCTCAACTGCGTGCGGAACAGGCGCGGGTCGAAGCGTCGCCCGAAGTCCTCGAAGCGCGCGAAGAGATAAACCAGCAGCACGACGGTTTGCAGCGCGCCCTGAATGATCGCCGCGTAGATGAGCGACTCGACGGAGGCGAACCAGACGGCCGCCACGAGCAGCAGGAACGTGCGCGCGAGGTTCATCGAAACGATGAAGACGGTCGCCGTCTTCGTCTCCTGATTCGCCATCGCGATGGCTTCCAGAAACGAGGAGACGACCCACAGCAGGAGCAGGACGCCGAGCGCGGGCGCGTAGGCCGTGAGTTCGACCGAGTTGGGGAACAGCGTGACGATCAAACTAGGGCGCAGGACGAAGGCGAGGCACGCGACCGCCGCGACCAGCAGGTGAAAGAGCAGAATGTTGAAGACCACTTCGCCGCGCCGTTCCGGCTCACGCGGAAGGAAGTAGAATGCGCTCATGTGAAAGCCGAGCGGTAGCACGTTCATCGCCGTCCCGACGATGAGAAAGACCTGCTTGTAGAGGCCGACGGAGGTCTGGTCGAGACGCCGCACGAGCAGCAGCGGCAACGCGAAACTCAAGACGAACGCCAACGTGCGCGCCGACATGATCCATGCCGCCCGCACCGTCAACGAACTCTCTTTGCGTCCCGCTTCGGCCAACGTTTTTAACGCCTCCTTCCCACGCTCACATCATAACAGTCTTGGCGGCCTGCGCGCCGTGCGCCTCGCCCGTACCGGAATCGTGCCCGAATCGCGCCCCGGCCGCGTGAGTTTCAACTTCCCTCGCCCCTCTCGATTTCCGTCGCGGCCGGCGGCGCAAACGTCCCCAGCACGTTGAGGCTGCGCACGGCCAACTGCTCGGCCGGCAGATGCCGGAACTGCGGGTGCAGCGGGAAGCCGTTGCGGAGCGCGCGCACGGAAGGCTCGTCGAGCGTCTGCATTTGCTTGAGCAGCCGCACCCCGGCGCGCTCGAACATTTCCAGATACTCGAAGGCGCGCAGCCGGTTGTGATACATAAACTGGTTGCCCGCCCACTTCGCCCACTCGTCGTCGCCGAATTGCAGGAAGTTGATCGCCGTGATCGAGGCATCGTCGTGCGAGAAATGATCCGAGGGGTCGATGATGTGAACGAGGAGGCCGTCGGCGGCGAGGATGCGCCGCGCCTCGGCGAGGATGCGCGCGAGGACGTGCGCGGGGATGTGCTCGAAGACGGCGAAGGAGACGTGCGCGTCGATGCTTTTGTCGGCGAGCGGCAACTGCGCCGCGTCGGCGCGCGGCAGATACTTAACGTTCATCATCCGCAAGAGCGCGGAGAGGTCGCCTGTGAAGTTCAGGAGTTGCGCGAGTCGTTGGCGAAATTGCGGCCGCGCCGCCTCCGCGCCGAACGCGGCCAAGACTTCCGCTTCGTGCCGCCGCACGTATTCGTTCGACTCGAAGACGAGCGCGCTCGACAGGTAAGGGTTCAAATCCACGGTCGTCACTTCGGCCGCGCCGCAGAGCCAGAGGGCGGTCGGCAAATTCACGTTGCGCCCCGTGCCGACTTCGAGAAAGCGCATGCCCTCAACCTCGCGCCCCGTGGCGCGAATCCACGCGGTCGTGCGCCGCGCCGCGTCGAAATACTCGACCGGGTTGGCGCGACCCGCGCGCAAACTCCCGACGCTGCGCTGCATCGCGTAATAGAGCGCGTTCGAGCACGGCAGGGCGGCGATCACATTCTGGATGCGTGCTTTGCGTTGCCAGTTCATCCGTGAGTCTCTGTCTGAAGGCGCGGAGCGCGCAGTAAGCCCAACCAAAAACTGCTCCCCCAGGCGACGTGGAGCACCGGAAAGATGAGCGCGATGAGCGGCAGCAAACTCAGTTCGCGCGCGCGGCGCGCCAGTTGGAAGGCGCACAGCAGCGAGAGCAGCGTGTAGGGGACGACAGCCGCGAGCAGGAGCAGCCACGCGGGACGCCACCAGAAACCGGCGAGCGCGGTTAACAGGACGCCCGCGACGAAGGCGGGCGCGACCAGATGTCGCCAGCGTAAAGAACGCGGGTGCAGTTTCACCATCTGCGCCTTCCACGTGCCGTAGCGGAAATACTGGCGCGCGAGTTCACGGATGGTGGGGCGCGCGAAATAGAGCGAGTGGCCGGAGGTGTCGAGCAGGATGCGCCCGCCGCGCTCTCTGATGCGATAGTGAAAATCGTAATCCTCGTTTGCCAGCAACGCCTCGTTGAAGCCGCCCACCTCGCGCCACAGGCTCTTGCGAAAAACTCCGAACGGTACGGTATCGACGAACTCCGTCGCGGCGCGGTCGGGCATGCGGTATTTCGCGTCGCCGATGCCGAACGGGTGCGCCACGGCCAAAGCGACGGCGCGCGCCGCGCGCGTCTCGGCTCCCGGCCGGATGCGCCACGGCATCCCGACCACCGCTACCTCTTCCGCCCCTTCAAGTTGCTCGACGCAGCGGCGCACATAGTTGGCCGACGGGATGGAATGCGCGTCCATGCGCACGATCACGTCGCCGCGCGCGTCCGCGATGCCGAGATTGACGCCCGCCGGAATGTTGCGCACCGGGTTGTCCACGAGCCGCACGCGCAAACTCGGATAGGCGCGCTTGAAGTCGGCCACGCGCTCGCGCGTCGCGTCGGTCGAACGCCCGTCAACGACGACGATCTCGAAGCGGCCGGACTGGTATTGACCGGCGAGATTTTCGAGCACTTTGTAGATGTAGCGTTCCTCGTTGAAGCAGGGAATAACGATGGAGACGAAAGGCGGCTCGCCGGGCGCGGGCGGCGCGGGAGGATGATGAAGTTCCGCGACGCCCGCGCGCGCGGCGGCGGCGGAGCGGGTGTCGTTGGAATGTGTCTGCGGTTGATCTTCGAGCATGAGTTTGCATCCGGGCGGGAGGGGGCGTCCGCGTTTCGTCGCGGCCGCCCGGCTCGCCTTCAAGTCCTCGTCATGGCCGGGGCGGCGTGGTCGGGCGCGGGGAAGGCCGCGTCGGCGCGCGCGGCGGCGGCGGCGGCGTGCGCGCGGGCGTCGCGTTTATCTTTTCTCGACGGCGGAGACACCTCCGCACCCGTCTGCGCCTCGTAGATGCGGCGCAGGGCGACGGCGTAGCCGACAAGGTAATAGACCGAAAACTGGTAGGCCACCGAGCCGAAGAAACTGCCGATCATGAAAGCGATCAAACTCGCCTGCAAAGCGACGGAGAGATAATAGATACGCGAACCGCGCCGCGTGGCGTAGGTCGCGTGTTCGATCACGCGGAGGCGGCGCAAGGGAACGACGATAAACGAGGTGTAGATGACGGCCGCCGCCAGCCCCATCTCGGCGGCCACTTGCGTGTAGGAGTTGTGGCTGACGAGTTCGCGGATCGAGACGATGTGGAAGTTGCCGATGCCGACCCCGAACACCGGGTTGTAGATGGCGACGATGATCGAGCGCACCAGCAGATCGCGACGCGACGCACTCGAATGGTCGCGGTTGACCGAGCCGATGGTGCTCAACCGATCCGTGTACTCGCCCGGCGCGAGCGCGACGAGCGCGACGACGAAAGCGGCCACCATCACGATCATCAAGAGCCGGTTGCGCCGCCCCAGTTTCCACGCGAGCACCAGCCCCGCGCCGAGCAATCCCAGGAATGCGCCGCGCGAGAACGAGGCGATGATGCCGCCCACCATCAGGAAGGCGGCCGCCGCGTAGAGCGGTTTGGCGAGCAGGTTGCGCGTGCTCAACAACAGCCCGATTGCCAGCGGGATCATCACGACGAGGTGGAGCGCCATGTCGTTCGCGTTGCCGAACATCCCGCCCACCACGCCCGCCACGCGCTGACC
>DASQNL010000317.1:0-5157 GCA_035644995.1 Pyrinomonadaceae bacterium
GGATTCCTGCGCGCCGTCTCGGAACGCGGGGTTCTACGCGCGCCCGATCTCGTTCGCGCGGGTCTGGGAGCCGCCGGGGTCTTCTTCGCGGCGGCGGGCATCGCTTCGGGCGTCGCTTCGAGTGTCGCCCGTTCTTCCTGAGCGACCTCCGCGACGGGTTCCGCGATGCGCGCTCCGACCGAGGAGACGCGTCTGACGTTCCGGTTCCCGCCCGGCGCGGTCGAAGCGGGAGACGCGTTCGCGGCCGTTGACTCGCCCGGCGCGCCAGCATCCGTGGCGAGTGGCGAGGCGGGTCTGAACGCGCCGCCGAGACGGATGCGATAAGTGCCTTCCGCGTCGTTCGGCGTGCGCGCCTGCACGCGCAGGATGAGCGGTTCGTCGCGTCGCAGGTAGACGGTCTTCGCGCTCCGGTTGGAACTCGTTCCCGCGTACAGCGTCACCTTCGTTAAGGGGCGCATGTTGCCGGCGAGGAAGATGTCCACGTCGCCTTCCAGGTTATAACTCTCGACCGTGAGTTCGAGGTCGCCCGGCAGGCCGTTGAAGGTGTAGAAGAAGCGGGTCGAACGCGCATCGCCGATGTCGAGCGGGGCGATGCTCCCGGCGATCTCGTTCGAGAGCACGGGCGTCGGCGAGTTCAGATCAATTGACTGCGCCTGCGACGCGACGTTTGTCAGCAGCAACAGCAGGGCGAGAGTCGCCGCCGGTATTAATCGTCGCGCCCGGAGTTTGAGTTTGAAAGCGGTAAAAGGCATCGGTGTCTTGCCGGCAGAAATTGAACTGGTGAGAGTTTAACAGCCTCTCCGTTGGCGAACCAAGCCAACGCGCGGACGATGCGCGCAAAAACGGAAACGGGCGACGTTGAATCGATCAACGTCGCCCGCCTTTGGTTTGGGATGCCGAAGGGGGGACTCGAACCCCCACGAGTTACCTCACACGCCCCTCAAACGTGCGCGTCTACCAATTCCGCCACTTCGGCTGATTAAATTGTCAAAGTCACTTGACGCCCCGGTTTGCTTCCGGAGGCGGCGAGGCGAACGCGCCGTTACTTGTTCTGCTGCTGCTGCGGCGACGATTGCGGTTGCGCGTTGCCGCCGGCTGCGTTCGCGTTCGCGTCCGTGTTCGCGGCGGGCGCGGTTCCTTCGCCGCTGCCCGGCGTCGTGCCGGCGGCAGGAGCGGCCGTGTTCTGCGCAGGCGCGGCGGGCGAGGCGGCCGGTTGCGCCGGGGTCTCTTCCGATTCGCCGGAGACGACGGAGCGCGAACCCGTGACGATGGGCAGCGAGAGCACTAAGGCGACGAGCATAAAGAGCGCGGCAGCGATGATCGTGATCTTCGCGAGGATGGTTTGCGTGCCCCGAGGCCCGAAAGCCGTGCTTGAGACGGAACTCGTAAAGAGCGCGCCCGCGTCGGCCTTGCCCGGCTGCAAGAGCACCGCCACGACCAGCACGAGACACGACAAAATGAATAGCCCGTATAAAAGATAAGTCAACAAAGCACGATCCTCGGTTCTAAAGAGTTTCAAGTTTCAGGTTCCAAGTTTCAAGTTTGAATGTTACTTATTCTTTAACTTGAAACTTGAAACCTGAGACTTGAAACTTACACATTGTAATGCACGATCCGCGCGAACGTCTCGGCTTCCAGACTCGCGCCGCCGACGAGTGCGCCGTCCACGTCCGTCTGTTTCATCAGTCCGGCGATGTTGTCCGGCTTGACCGAACCGCCGTAGAGGATGCGGAGCGCGTCGGCCAACTCCGGCGAATGCCTCTCCGCGAAAACGCGCCGGATAAACGCATGCATTTCCTGCGCTTGTTCCGGCGTCGCGGTGTGTCCGGTGCCGATAGCCCAGACCGGCTCATAGGCGATGATGATACGGGCGAGGTCTGAGGATGTCAAACCGCGCAAGCCGCCTTCGACCTGCCCGCGCACCACCGATTCCGCGTTCCCCGATTCGCGCTGCGCCAACGTCTCGCCGACGCACATGATCACCGTCAAATCCGACGCGAGCGCGGAGTGCGTCTTCAGATTGACGAAGGTGTCGGTCTCGAAATAGTGCTGCCGACGTTCCGAGTGGCCGACGATCACGTGCGTCGCGCCCACGTCCTTCAGCATGTCGGCCGCGATCTCGCCCGTGTGCGCGCTGTGCTTCATCTCGGTCGAGCAATCCTGCCCCGCGATGCTGATGTTCGAACCTTCCAGGCGATCCGCGACGGTCTTGAGCGACGTGAAGGTCGGGGCGATGATCACCTCGCAGTGATTCACGTTGGCGACGAGCGGGCGCAAACTGATCGCCGTCGCCACCGCGTCGGCGACCAGTTTATACATCTTCCAATTTCCGGCAATAACAGGTTTTCGCATGAGAAGCTCTTAGCTATTAGCAAATCCAAAATCCAAAGTGAAAGAGAAACTTGATAGCTGTTTTCTTCCGGCTAATAGCTAAGAGCTAACAGCTAACAGCTATTTATCGTTTAGCGCGGCGACGCCGGGCAATTCGTCGCCCGCGAGAAATTCCAGCGTCGCGCCGCCGCCCGTGGAGATGTGCGTGATGCGGTCGGCCACTCCGGCCTGCGTGATGGCGGCGACCGAATCGCCCCCGCCGACGATCACGGTCGCGCCCCTGTCCGCGGCTTCGGCCACGGCGCGCGCGACGCCAATCGTGCCCTCGTCGAATCCGAGTTCCTTTTCTTCAAAGACGCCCATCGGGCCGTTCCAGATGATCGTGCGCGCATCGGCCAGCGCGCGCGTGAAGTGGGCGACGGTTTCGACCCCGATGTCCAGACCGACGAGACCGGCGTTGGTGAATTCGATGGGAATGGTCTTCTTGCTCTTGAGCGGTTCGTAACTGTCCACCACCTGATGATCCGTCGGGAGCAGGAGTTCGACACCCGCCTGCGCCGCGCGTTCTTTGATGTCGCGCGCCGTCTGCAACTTGTCGTCTTCGACGAGCGACTTGCCGACCGTGAAGCCTTCGGCCTTGAAGAACGTGTAGGCCATCGCGCCGCCGATGAGCAGTTTGTCCACGCGCCGCTCGATGAGAGCCTCGATGACCGCGATCTTATCCGACACTTTCGCGCCGCCGAGGATGGCGACGAACGGGTGCTCCGGGGCATTGATGACGCGCCCCAGATAATCGAGTTCCTTTTGCATCAACAGACCGGCGGCGGCTTGTTTGACATGCTTCGTGATGCCGGCCGTCGAAGCGTGTGCGCGGTGCGCCGCGCCGAAGGCGTCGTTGACGTACAGGCCGTCGCACAAATCCGCCAACTCTTTCGCGAACGCGTCGTCGTTCTGTTCCTCCTCCGCGTGGAAGCGCAAATTTTCGAGCAGCAGCACGTCGCCGTCGGCGAGCGCGTCAACTTTCGTCCGCGCCGCTTCGCCCACGCAATCTTCCGCGAACGCGACTTCCCTGCCGAGCAACTTCGAGAGGTGTGCGGCCACGGGGCGCAGGCTGTCCTTCTCCGTGCGCGCGCCCTTCGGCCTGCCCAGATGCGACGCGAGAATCACGCGCGCGCCCTGCCCCGCCGCGTACTCAATCGTCGGCTGCGCGCCCCGCACCCGCGTGTCATCTTCCACCACGCCGTCTTCCAAAGGCACGTTGAAATCAACGCGGACGAACACGCGCCGCCCCTTCAAGTCGAGGTCTGTAATTGATAGCTTCATGAAAGAGTGTTTCAAGTTTCAGGTTTCAAGTTTCAAGTTAAAGAACCTCAAACATCAGTCCTGAAACTTGAAACCTGAAACTTGAAACTCATTCTTTAGAATCCTTTTTGCGCGATGAACTTGACGAGGTCGCGGACGCGGCAGGAGTAGCCCCATTCGTTGTCGTACCACGAGAGCACTTTGACGAGGTTGCCGCCGATCACTTTGGTGTACTCGGCGTCAACGATGGACGAATAGGGGTTGCCGCGAAAATCAATCGAGACGAGCGGTTCTTCCGAAAAGGCGAGGATGCCTTGCAGTTCTTCGCCCGCCGCGTTCTTGAGCGCGGTGTTGACTTCCTCGGTCGTCGTCTCGCGTTCGACTTCCATCACCACGTCAACGAGCGAGACGTTCGGTGTCGGGACGCGCACGCTGATGCCGTCGAACTTGCCCTTGAGTTCGGGGAGGACGAGCGCGACGGCTTTGGCCGCTCCCGTCGAGGTCGGGATCATGGAGATGGCGGCGGCGCGGGCGCGGCGCAAATCTTTGTGCGGCAGGTCGAGCAGTTGTTGATCGTTCGTGTAGGAGTGAATGGTCGTCATCTGCGCCGACTTGATGCCGAAACTTTCGTGGATCACTTTGGCGACGGGCGCGAGGCAGTTGGTGGTGCAGGAGGCGTTCGAGATGACGTGGTGCGCCGTCGCGTCGTACTTGTCGCCGTTGACGCCGAGGACGATGGTGATGTCCTCGTTCTTGGCGGGCGCGCTGATGATCACTTTCTTGACCGTGCCGCGCAGGTGCTTGCGCGCGTCCTCGGCGTTGGTGAAGCGGCCGGTGGATTCGATGACGATTTCCGCGCCGACCGATTCCCAGTCGATCAAGGCCGGGTCGCGCTCGGAGAAGACGCGCACTTCGTCGCCGTCCACGGTGATGCTGTTGTCGGTGGAAGTGATCTCCTGTTCGAGATTGCCGAGCACGGAGTCGTATTTCAAGAGGTGCGCGAGCGTCTTCGTGTCCGTGATGTCGTTGACGGCGACGAAGTCAATCTCCCTGTCCCCAAGCGCGGTGCGCAGGATGTTGCGCCCGATGCGGCCGAAACCGTTGATGCCGACTTTCACTGCCATGTTAATCCAGCCTCCTCACCAGCGTTATATTTAAGAGCGATGGACTTTCGCCTTCGGGCAATGCGCCCTCTTCAGAGCGCGACACACGACGCGCCCGACCCGAATGCTCGTGCTCTGACTCGTACTCTTAACGTGAAAATGATGTTGCAATATAAGATTGGCAAGATAATGCGCGCGCGCGGCGACTGTCAAGGAAGACCGCACGCCGCCCCGGGACGCACGCCACCCCGGCAGCGCGCCGGGGCGTGCGGCGTTTCGATATTGGGATGCCTGTTTGACGTTTTCGCGACTAAAGCGCGCGAGCGTGCCGCGCCGACCGTCGCCCTGCACGCGAAAAGCGCGCGTCCGGCGTGGCCTTCGAGTTGCCTTAACATTACGCAATTTTGAAACTCGCCACGGA
>DASQNL010000318.1:0-2543 GCA_035644995.1 Pyrinomonadaceae bacterium
ACGGACGGTTCTTATGATTCCATTTCTCGTCTTCGCCTTCTGTTTGTTCCTGACCTTCGCGGGCTACCTGCTCGCGACGCGCGGCTCGGAGCAGAAGCGCGCGCGCTTGAAGCAACGACTGTCGGACGCCCTCCTCCATTCGGCGCACGACGCCGACATCGAGGTGCAACTCGCGCGGCAGGAATTGATGAGCGAGATACCGCTGCTCGACCGCCTGCTCGTGCGCGTGCAGGTGGCCGGGCAACTCAAGCGCATGCTCGATCAGGCCGACCTCCACATCACCGTGACGCGCCTCTTGATGTTCTCGCTGATGGCGGCCATGCTCGCCGCACTGGCCGCTTCGATGCTGACGATCTCGCTCGTCCTCATCGTCGCGGCCGGAGTCGGAGCCGCCGCCGTGCCGTTCGTCCACGTGGTCTGGGCGCGGCGCAAGCGGCTCGACAAGTTTCTCGCGGACTTGCCCGACACGCTCGAATTGATGAGCCGGGGCTTGTCCGCCGGCCACGGCTTCGCCGAAGCGTTGCACATGGTGGCGACCGAGATGCCCGACCCCGTCGCCACCGAGTTTCGCAAAACTTACGAGGAGCAGAACCTCGGCCTCTCGCTCAAACTCTCGCTCGACAACCTGGCCGCGCGCGTGCCGCTGCTGGATTTGAAACTGTGTATCACGGCCATCCTCATCCAGCGCGAGACGGGCGGCAACCTCGCCGAAGTGCTCGAAAAAGTGGCGCACACGATCCGCGAACGCTTCCGCATCATGGAAGATTTGCGCACGCTCACGACGAGTTCGCGCATGTCCGCGTGGATTCTCTGCGGCCTCCCCATCTTCGTCGCGCTCGCCGTCACCGTGATGAACCCCGACTACATGAGCGTCATGTGGAGCGACCCGCGCGGCCACAAACTCGCCGCCGTCGCCATCGGCTTACAGGTCACGGGCATGCTCGTGATTCGGAAAATTTTGAATATCAAGATTTGAAAATTGTCAGTTGTCCGTTGTCCGTTGCATGAGGCTTTCCAAGCCAGTTGCTAAAGACGGAGTTGATCAACTGACGACAGACAAAAAACAACTGACCACTGACCACTGACCACGGACGTTTTTTATGATCTTCATCATCACCCTCTCGACATTCGCGTTCATCACGCTCGGCGTGATGGGGATTTACTGGTTGATGTTTCGCCCGGCGAGCGCGGCGACCGAACGCCTGCGGCGCATGGGCGAGACGGCGGGCGGCGGCGTTGCCGTGCGCACGCCCGACGTTGACCTGAGCGCGAACGCCGCGTCCGACGACGGCATCACCGCGCTGGCCGAGCGCATGGCGAAGCCGCTGCACCGGCTCGCGCCGCCTTCGGCCGCCGAGGCCAAGAAGCTGCAAAAGCAGTTGATGCAGGCCGGGTATCGTTCGCCGAACGCGCCCGTCGTTTTCCGCGCCGTGCAAATCGCCGTGCTCGTCGGTTTGCCGGGGCTGGTCGCGCTCGGTTGCGTCGCGCTCGCCCGCCCGCTCGATAGCGCGGCGACGTGGATTCTGCTGGCCTTCGTCATGGGCTTCTTTCTGCCGCGCTACGTGCTGCGCAAAATGGTCAGGGGGCGGCAACAGCGCGTGCGCTGGGGCTTGGCCGATGCGCTCGACCTGCTCGTCGTCTCCATCGAGGCGGGACTCGGTTTGAACGCGGCCATCGTGAAGGTCGGCGAAGAGTTGCGCGAAGTACACCCGGAGATCAGCGAAGAGTTCGAGTTGACGAATCTGGAAATCCGCGTCGGGCGCGACCGCGACGAAGCCCTGCGCAATCTGGCGGAACGCACCGGCGTTGACGACCTGCGCAGCCTCGTTGCGATGCTCATCCAGGCGGATCGCTTCGGCACGTCAATCGCGCGCGCCGTGCGCGTCTATGCTGATTCCTTGCGCACGAAGCGCAGGCAGCGCGCGGAGCAGGCCGCGCAGAAGGCCGCCGTCAAGCTGCTGTTTCCGCTCGCGTGCTTCCTGTTCCCCACGCTCTTTATCTCCATCCTCGGCCCCGCCGCGCTCAATCTCATCGATTCGTTCGCCAAGATGTAAAGGAGTTCAACAGCCATGTGCAACCGCACCATCAACGCTTTCATCATCGCCGTGACCCTGACCATCGGCGTCTCAACCTTCTGGACGGCCACCACCACCGAACACGACGGCGACGACGCGGCCGTGCTCGTGGCCGCCGAAGGCTCGCCCACGGGCGCGGCCGAAGACACGGCCGCCGCCGCCGCCGGGGAGACGCCTAAGAAGAAGGGCAACCGCTTCGCGCGTTTCTTCAAAGCCCCTTTCAAGGCGGCGGCGAAACTCTTCGGCGGCGACGACGACAAGGTGCGTCGCCTCTCCGAGAAGGACGTGGCGAAGTTCGAGAGCGCGCCGCTGATGCGCGTGGAAGACAGCCGCACGACGCGCGCCGAGCACACGACGGACGAGGGCGGCACGGCGAAAGATTATCTCGCGCGGGGTCGCGCGCGGTTGGATGAGGGTCGTCTGAACGAAGCGGTCAAAGAACTGTCGCGCGCCGTCTCGCTCGATTCG
>DASQNL010000319.1:0-1523 GCA_035644995.1 Pyrinomonadaceae bacterium
AACGCTCCCGCCTCTTTTCTTATTTTGCTCCCGCCTCTTTATCTTATTTTGCTCTCGCTCTTTTCTTATTTTGCTCTCGCCTCTTTTCTTTACGTGCGCTGGTATAGGAACCGCGTTCGGAAGTATTGACCGCCACCGAGACACGGAGCGCGCGAAGGGAAGGCAGAGACAAACTATTCGACATTTCAAATTTCAAATTTCAAATTTCAAATTTCAAATCTTCCATCCTTCCGCTCAAGCACGAAAAGAAATCGCTGCTCCGAATCCGGCATCTTCATCGCCGCGACGGAGCGTACGCGCGCGTCGCGCTCCGCCAACTCCCCAAGCGCGTTCCCGCCGAACAAGAGCAGCCGCGACGCGGGCGGCGACCATTCGACGAGCCGCGCGTACATCTCCGTAAAACGCTCAAGCGCGCGGCACGTCAACGCGTCGGCCTCCGGCGCGGGCGTCCGCTCGAACCTCTCCGCCACGACGCGCGCGCGCTCTTGCAGTTCCAGCCGGCTCAAGGCTTCGCGCAGGAAGACGGTCTTCTTCGTCGAGGCTTCGACGAGCGTCGCGCTGAGGTCTGAGCGCGCGATGAGGCACGGGATGATCGGCAACCCGCCGCCCGACCCCACATCGCACACGCGCGCGCCCTCCGGCATGTACGCGCAGGCCGTGAGCGATTCGAGCACGTGCCGCGCGGCAAACTCGGCCGGCGCACAAGGCGCGACCAGATGCAGCCGCGCGTTCCACTTCAACAGGTGCTCGTAATAATCGCGCAGGCGCGCGCGCGCCGGCTCGCCTAGTTCGACGCCGTAGCGCGGGGCGCGCCGTTCGAGCGTCTCCGCGAATTCTTGCAGGTGCCGGTTCATCTCAACTGTCGGCTGGAATAAATCCCTCTCCTTGGGTTAGCTTAACGGAACTTCGGATTTCATGCACAGGGACGAAAATCAACGATGAGCGAACGCTTGAGCGCGGAGCACGAACAACTCGGAAAGATCGTGACGGAGATCATCGCGCGTTACGCGCGCACGCTCGAAGCGGCGCGCGTCTGCTCCGAAGTCTCGCCCGGCGAACTCGAAAAAATGTTCGACGAGCCGCTTCCGCGCGAAGGCGCGGCCGCGCCCGAATTGTTCCAACGCTTCGAGCGCGAGATCGTGCCGCACGCGATGAACATCCCCAGCCCGCGTTATTACGGCCTGTTCAACCCGACGCCGTTGCCGGTCGCCGTCTGGGCGGATGCGCTCGCTTCGGCCATCAACCAGAACGGCGCGGCGTGGCGTAATTCGCCGTCGGGGAGCGTCATCGAATCGCGCGTGCTGCGCTGGCTCTGCGAGATCGTCGGCTACGGCGCGGGCAGCTTCGGCACCTTGACGAGCGGCGGCTCGGAAGCGAATTTGATCGCGCTCAAGTGCGCCCGCGACCGCGCCGCCGCTTTCGCGCGCGACCGCGGCCTGCGCGCCGCCGCGTTGCCCGTGCGCGCCGCGGCCGACCCGCCCTCGCACCCGGCGGCGGCGGGCAACTTGATCGTCTACGCGTCC
>DASQNL010000320.1:0-2582 GCA_035644995.1 Pyrinomonadaceae bacterium
CCGGACGGTGTTTCTGCTGCACGATGTGGAAGGGCACGAGCACGAGGAGATCGCGCGCTTGCTGGGTTGTTCGGTGGGCACATCGAAGTCGCAGTTGCACAAGGCGCGCATGAAACTCAGAGGCCTCCTCAGGCAACAGAAGCCTTCCCGCTAAGGCGCGCAGGCAGTTTGGCAGCCAGTCTAAAAGCTGCGTTCCAACCGGAATTTAAGTGCGGCCACGGCGGTCGAAAAAGCGTGAAAAGAAACATTCGGAGGGCGCGGAGAGAATCGATTCTCTCCGCGCCCTCCTCGCGTTTAAAAACTCCCGCCCGAACTTCGCAGGGCATGTCCTGCGCCCGTCAGCCGAGATCGAACAGCAACACTTCGGACGCTTCCCGACCCGCAATCAACAACTGCTCCTCGTCGCTGACGGCTGCGCCGTCGCCCTGTTGCAAAAGCTGCCCGTTGAGTTCGACCGCGCCGCGCGCCACCTGCGCCCACGCGTGTCGTCCCGGCGACAGACGGTGCGCCACTTCCTGCCCCGCTTCAAGCAAGGCGGCGTAAAGCTGCGCATCTTGATGGATCGTCACCGACCCGTCGCGCCCGTCAGCGGAGGCGATCAGGCGCAGGCGGCCGCGCTTCTCGTCGGCCTCGAACATCTTCTGCTCGTAACCGGGCGGCAGCCCTTCCTCTTGCGGGATGATCCAGATTTGCAGCAGGTGCACGTCTTCTTCAGCCGAAGAGTTTTTCTCGCTGTGGCGGACGCCCGTGCCCGCGCTCATGCGCTGCACCTCGCCCGGCACGATCACCGTGCCGTTGCCCATGCTGTCTTTATGTTCGAGCGCGCCTTGCAGCACGTAGGTGACGATCTCCATGTCGCGGTGCGGGTGGGTCGGGAAGCCGTGCCCGGCGCGAACGTAATCCTCGTTGATGACGCGCAAGGCGCGAAATCCCATGTTGCGCGGGTCGTAATATTCGCCGAAAGAAAACGTATGATAGGTGTCGAGCCAGCCGAAATTGAAGTGGCCGCGCGCGGCGGCCTTGCGGACGTAAATCATCGAATTCTCCTTGCTCTCGCGAACGAAGTGTAAGCCTTAAGCTAATGGTCTCCGAAACTCCGGGGCGACGGCTCGCCCAAGCGGCGCGCACCCCGCTCCGCACATCCACGTCGTCAAAATCAGCGTGCGCCAACTTCAGCCGCTAACCCGTCCCGGCTCGCCGGGCGAACCGATTGTGGCGAGTCTGCCATATTGTCGCAACGCTGCCATCTTGACCTGTCAAAGTGTCAGCCTGTGCGAGCGGAACCGGCGTGTGTTCGTTATTTAGATGCGGAAACGTTGCCTAAGTCGCTCTTTCCCCGGCGCGGGGGGTCGCGGCGGCTTCTGGCATAAAGTTTGACAGCAAAGTCGTAGTTCGAGGCGCGTGGAGTTTGTCCGCGCCAGCCCCCTTTCGCCGCCGGCGGTTTGACGGCAGAGTTTTTCGCCATTCAACCAGGGAGCCTTTCGCTCCGTCGCCCCGGTCAGCCCGACCGTGACAACCCCCTTTGCAGGACACGCCTAAACTATGAGCAGCGCAATTTTAGATCAGCTCGCGCACGAGCCGTCTAAGCCTCTCGCCCCGTACACGGTGGCCGCGGAAACCTGTCTTGAGACGGAGATGCAAACGCCGGCCGAGGAGATTTTGTCCGCCCCGCTCATCGCGCTCGTCGAAAACCTCAAGCCCGCCTCGCTCAGCGCGACGATGCGCCGGGTCTTCACCGATCTCGCGCGCCTGCTCGACTACCTGCGTCTCATCGAGAAGAAGGTGCAGCAGGATCAACTGCTCGCCTCGACCTCCTCCGTCTTCACCAACCTGCACAAAGAGTCGCTCGCGCTGATCGAACAGATTGACGCCGACATGCTCAACCTCGAAGGCATGAGCGAAGAATTGCTCTCCACGCTCGACGGCATCAGTTACGCCATCGGCCACGAGATCGGGCGCGTCTACGGCTTCGAACTCGTCGGCATCAACGACCCGCAGGCTCCGCCCATTCGCGCCAAACTCGAACGCGCCCACGGGCTGCTGCGTAACTGCTTCCAGCAATCAACCATCGCGCTGACGCAAGTTTTCAACCCCGCTCTCGGCGGCGAAGAACTCTTCAACGACTTTCAAGCGCGCCGCGAGGAAGCCCTCGTTCTCTACCGCGACCTCTGGAATCTCGTCGGGCTGGCGCGCCGCGCCGACCGGGAATGCGATCAGTTTTCGGTCGCGCTGCTGCTCGCCCACCTCAAGCGTTTTCGCGACGGCAGCATGTGCTATTTGATGTACCGGGATTGGGAGGAATACGAACGCTTCGTCAAGCAGGTGATGGGGGCGCGCCGGATTTTGGAGATCGGCCCCGCGCTCGAAGGTCTCACCTGTTACCTCGAAACGCTGCTCGGTCAGGTTCGCCTGCGCAGCGTTCTCACCAACCTCTCCTTCATCGTCCCCGATACGGACGAGAATCAATCCGCTCATTAAGCGCGCCGACGCGACGACTCCTCCGCGCGCCTTTGGCTTTCTTCCGTGCGCCCCGGCGAGAAACTGTTTTCTCGCCGGGGCGCACGGTTTTTTACACAGTAAGG
>DASQNL010000321.1:0-5408 GCA_035644995.1 Pyrinomonadaceae bacterium
AGCACGTCGCGCACGACCGCCGAGATGATCGGCGTGATCATGATGGCGAGGATGATCCCGCCCGTGAACAACCCGATGCCCGTGATCGGGCCTTGAAAGAACGGCATCCAGCCGAACCACTTTTGCAGCGGCGGCTCGATATATTGGCGCAGGAGCGGCGCGAGCACGAAGATGCCCCACAGCCCGTAAACCACCGAAGGGATGGCGGCCAGCAGTTCGACGAGAAACGTGATCGGGCGCGACAGGCGGCGCGGGGCTTGCTCCACCAGAAAGACGGCCACGCCGAGCGAGATGGGCACGCTGATCAGCAGCGCGAGCAGCGACGAGACGACTGTTCCGTAGATGAACGGCAGCGCGCCGAAACGTCCCGTCACCGGATTCCACTCGCTGCTCGTCAAAAAGCCGAAGCCGAACTCGCGCAAAGAAAGGCGCGAATTCGAGGCCATCGCCGCGATCATCGCCCCGACGAGCAGCAGCACCGTGAGCGCACAGGCGAACAACACGGCGCGAAACACGGCGTCGCCCGTGTTGCCCGTCGGCGACAGCGCGCGCCGCCAGTTCCACGCGCGAAAACGCGCGCCGTAGGCGGCGGCGGGCGTCGGGATGGTCGGCTGTGGGTTGTTCATAAAAAGACTGTCAGTTGTCCGTGGTCAGTTGTCCGTTGCATGTGCTCGATGAACGTCAAGCTGAAAATGAAACCTCCGAGGCCGGGCGGCACGAAACAACGGACAACTGACCACGGACAACTGACGGTTTTAGCTCCTGAGCGGCTTGCCGCCGGAGGTGATGGAGTTGATCTTGGCCGAAGCCTTTTCGACGATCTCGGCGGGGAGCGGCGCATACTGTAAATCTTTGGCGAAGCGTTCGCCGTCGTGGAGTCCCCACCAGAGAAAATCCACGAGCGCCTTGCCCTTCGTCGCGTCCTTCTGATCTTTGTAGACGAGAACGTAAGTGTAGGCGGAGATGGGGTAGGCGTTCGCGCCCGCCGCGTCGGTGATCGAGACGCGCAAATCTTCGGGCGTCGTGGCGACCGTCTCGGCGGCGGCGGCGGTAACGGCGTCGAGCGACGGCTCGACGAAGTTGCCGGACTTGTTCTTGAGCAGCGCGACGGGAAGTTTCGTCTGCACGGCGTAAGCGAGTTCGACGTAGCCGATGGTGTTCGGCGTGTTCTTCACCTGCCCGGCCACCGCCTCGTTGCCCTGCCCGCCGATGCCGACCGGCCAATCGACGGACTTGCCCGCGCCCGGCTTCGCCTTCCATTCCGGGCTGACCTTCGAGAGGTATTCGGTGAAGACGGCGGTCGTGCCGCTGCCGTCCGAGCGGTGAATGACGGTGATGTCCGTGGCGGGCAGGGCGACGCCGGGATTATCGGCGGCGAGGCGCGGGTCGTTCCACTTCTTGATCTTGCCGAGGAAGATGTCCGCCAGCACGTCGGGCGAGAAGCGCAGCGGCGCGGGCGTGCCCTGCAAGTTGTAGGTGATGACGACCGCGCCGAGGACTGTGGGGATGTGGAGCAGTTCGCCTCCGGTGGCCTTCTTCAGATCGTCGTCGCTCATGGGCGCGTCGGACGCGCCGAAGTCTACGGTCTGCGATTGAATCTGCTGGATGCCGAACCCCGAACCTTTCGATTGATAATCGATCTTCGCACGCGGGTTGACCTTGCCGTATTCGCTCAGCCACTTCTGATAGAGCGGGTTCGGAAACGTCGCCCCCGCGCCCTGCAAACGAATTGTCTCGCCGCTCACGCCCGCCGTGGTGCTGTCGGCGCGTTCGCCGCTGCACGCGGACGTGATCAACAGCGCGACGCCAAGCAGCGTCGCGAATACGGCGCGTTGATGACGGCGCGTCGTCTTTTGTGTGGGGAACATCGTCAGTCTCCTCGGAAGTTTAGGACTCGAAAGAAGACTCCGAGAATACGGGGAGGCTGTTACACGCACCTGAACGCGATTTTAAATCTATGTTAACGGACAGGCCGGGCGGCCGTCCTCACGTGAGACTATCAATCAGGCGAATGACGAAGAACGAGAGCGCGGCGATCAAGGCCGCGAGCGGGATCGTCAGCACCCACGCCCAGACGATGCGCCCCGCGACGCCCCACTTGACGGCCGACAGGCGACGCGTCGCGCCGACGCCGACGATGGCTCCCGTGATCGTGTGCGTGGTGGAGACGGGGATGCCGGCGAGCGTCGCGCCGAAGAGGGTCAAGGCTCCGGCCGTCTCGGCGCAGAAGCCGCCCACGGGTTTGAGCTTCGTGATCTTCGACCCCATCGTGTGCACGATGCGCCAGCCGCCCGAAAGCGTCCCGGCGGCAATCGCGGCGTGCGCCGTTAAGACGACCCAGAGCGGGATTTCCGGGAGTTTGCCGCCCGCGCCCGCTTCGAGCATGCCGCTCGTGACGAGCACGATGGTGATGATGCCCATCGTCTTCTGCGCGTCGTTGCCGCCGTGGCCGAGCGAGTAAGCGGCGGCAGAGGCCAGTTGCCCGCGCCGGAAAAGTTTGTCCACGCGGTTCGGCGTCGCGCGGCGAAACAGCCAGAAGACCGCGACCATCATGACGAGGCCGAGCGTCATGCCGATGAGCGGCGAGGCGATGATGAAGACGAGCGTCTTGATCCACCCTTCGGGCTTCAACAACCCCTCGACGCCGCCGTAAGCCGCTATCGCCGCGCCCGCGTAGCCGCCGACGAGGGCGTGCGAACTCGACGTGGGCAGGGCGAGATACCAGGTGATCAAGTTCCAGATGACCGCGCCGAGCAGCCCGGCCAAGAGCACGTAGAGCCGCTGGTCTGCCTGAATCAGATTGATCTCCACGAGGTCGCCGCCGATGGTCTTGGCGACGCGCGTGCCGAGGACGGCGAAGGCGATGAAGTTGAAGAATGCCGCCCACACGACCGCCATGCCCGGCGAGAGCACGCGCGTCGAGACAACCGTCGCAATCGAGTTCGCCGCATCATGGAACCCGTTGATGTAGTCGAAGACGAGCGCGATGAAGATGATGAAGATGACGAAGGCTAGGGTGACAGACATAGGGATTTGTTCTTAGTCCGTAGTCAGTTGTCCGTTGTTTGTGTTGCCCGATCTTAAACGATTGTTCTCACCTTGATGCCCCGTCGATCACGAGACAACGGACAACTGACCACGGACAACGGACAGGCTTCAAGCATTTTTGATGATCACGCTTTCGATGATGTTGGCGACCTGTTCGCAGCGGTCGACGGCGGCTTCGAGTTTTTCGTAAATCTCTTTGAACTTGAGCACGGTGAGCGGGTCGGACTCTTGCCGGAACAGTTCGCCGACGGCCGCGTGGTAGGTGTCGTCGGCGACATTCTCCAGCCGGTGAATTTCGACGAGCCGCTGGTTGATGCCGGTGGGGCGCGCGAGCGTCGAGACGATCTCGTGGAGTTGCACGGCCATGCGCTGGATGACATCGGCGAAGGCGCGCGCGTGCGGCGTGCTCGCCTGAATGTTGAACATGACCATCGCGCGCGCCGCGTCGTCGATGAGGTCTACCACGTCGTCGAGCGCGCTCGACAACTCGTAGATGTCTTCGCGGTCGAAGGGCGTGATGAAAGATTTGTTAAGGCTGGTGGAGATGGTGTGCGTCAGTTCGTCGCAGGCGTGTTCGATGGTTTTGATGCGCTGGGCGTAGGCGTTGTAGTCGCGGCTGCCGTCGCTCATCATCTCAACGAGGATCGTCGAGGCGTCGTAGATGTAAGAGGTCATCTGCGAGAAGAAAGAGAAGTATTGATCCTCGCGGGGCAGAAAACTGAAACGCGCCATCTTTTTATCGGCTCCGTTGTGGGATTGAAAGAAGAAGCCGCACTATAGACGAACTGGCAGGCAGGTTTCAAGGTGAACGCGGGCTGAACGGAATCGCGGAAAGAAGGCGGCGGCGGGCGGATCGGCGAATTGAAGAAAGCGACCGGCGGACGCTTCTCAGCCCGCGCTTTTCAGTCCGCCTGCCGCCATCCGCCTTCGGCAATCGTCACGAGCCGGTAGCCGACGTTGATCATGGTTTCGATGTGGACGCGGAAGGGCGCGAGGCGGCGGCGCAGGCGGTAGATGTGAACGTGGAGACTTTCGGCGTTGAAGGCGGCGGGCGGCGGCCACGCGTGCCGCCAGATGTCTTCCGAAGAGACGACGCGCTGCGCATTGAGCGCGAGGCGCGAGAGGATCAAAAACTCCTTGCGCGGGAGTTGGAGCGCGCTCCCGCCGCACGCGACATAATAGTTGTCGTGCTCGACGCGCAAACGCCCGTCGTCATACACGCTCGCATCAGATTCCCGCGCTCGCGCCCCGGCCGGAGATGTCAATTCGGTACTCATAAATTTAGGCAGAAAATCGTTTAAGAACCGCGCATCGCGGATCGTCAATCGTTAAGCGAAGAGAGGCGGGTTTGTGTCTCTCTCCCGCGCGATTGACGATCCGCGAGGCAGGAATTTTAGAACTTCAGTTTCGCGCCGAACTGCATGACGCGGGGGCCGCCGACGGTGTTGGTGATTTTGCCGAAGTCGGTGGTGTCCTGAAGATCGTTGTTCGGGTTGGCGAAGTTGACGTTGTTGAAGACGTTGAAGACGTCCCAGCGCAACTCCAGCCCGACCCGCTCGGTGAGCGCGGTGGTCTTGGAGAGTCCGAGGTCGAAACGCTTCTGGCGCGGCCCGCGCAGGACGTTGCGACCGAGGTTGCCGTATTGCCCGAAGGCCGAGCAGAGGGCGTTGGGGTTGAAATAACGCTCGGTCGGGTCGTCGCCCCGCTCGCGCAATTGGTCGAGCGTGCCGCAGAGGTTGGGGCGGCCGAAGCCGGGGCGGAAGAGGCCGCCCGACCCGGTGCGCAGCGCGGAGAGCGCGGAGACGTTTCCGGCCTCCGGTTCCGCCGCGAAGATGCTGAAGGGCGTGCCCGATTGCACTTGCGCGAAGCCTGAGAGTTGGAAGCCGCGCAGGAAGCGCGAGGTGGAGCCGAAGGTCGGGAGGTCGTAGACGAAACTCAGGCTGAACCGCTGCGTGCGGTCGAAGTCGGAGAGGCCGCGGTTGCTCTGCGGGTCGTTGGAGTTGTTCTGCAAAATGAAGCCAGTGTTCGGCACGTCGGGCTTGCCGCCGCCGGCGGTCGAGCCGGGGTCTGCGCTCGAAGTGTCGATAGACTTCGAGAAGGTGTAGGAGGCGTTGAACTGAAGGCCGCGCGTGAGTCGCTGCGCCAGATTGAACTGCGCGCCGTGGTAGATGGAGTTTCCGTCCGCTTGCAGGAGCAGGGCTTCGGGGATGTTGAAGCCGAGCAGTTGCCCGCGCGCCTCGAAGCCGATGATCGAGCCGTTCGGATCGCTCAAGTTGAAATCGACGGGCGCGCCCGTCGCCGTGTTCGGGAAACCGAAGGCGATCCCGCGACCGCGCTCCCGCTCCGACCCGGCGGTGCGG
>DASQNL010000322.1:0-5240 GCA_035644995.1 Pyrinomonadaceae bacterium
CACCTCTATTTAGTTGAAATTAAAAGAGTTCGTATCCCGCCGCGGGTTAGGCGGTGTTACGATTACGACCGGTGATAAGTCTATAGCCGAGCAGCAGAATAATCGCTCCGATGATGGCGAACACGATACGCATGATGAGACCCTGTTCGTCACCCGCGCCGAAAATGCCGCGCGCGATGAACGTCCCGATGATGCCGCCGACAATCCCAAGCAGGATTGTGACAATCAACCCACCGGGGTCTTTGCCCGGCATAATTGCTTTCGCCAACGCGCCCGCGATCAGGCCAACGATGATTGCTCCAATAATATCCATCTCGCATCCTCCTGAGTAACCTTGTTGAAATACTAAAAACTGCTCGAAAGCAGCCACGAAATTAGCAACTGTACGATTTCACACTTGGAAATCGGTTGCACCCGACTCCTTAGCAAAGCGCACGCCAAAGCGTTTTGCGCTTATTCATTCAGTAATAACCGGCGCGTCGGGAACGGGGGGAGGGATTCTGTGGCGTGGTATGAACGTTGCACGTTTCAACCGGCAACGCCCCGATAGTGTTTGGAAAAAAATCGCTTTACTAATCAGGAGGAACGTTTTATGGGTCTTTGGGATAAAATGTTTGGCAACGGTGCCGACGAATCGCAGCAACAGCCGAACGCAAATCAACGCTTCGATACGCTGAAGCAAAAATACCAGTCAGTGCTGAACACGGCTGACCAGCAGCAAATTCAATTTCACAATCTGCACGTGCAGGACGATAAACTCTTCATCAAGGGAACCGCGCCCTCGGACGAAGCCAAGGGCAAGTTTTGGGATCAGATCAAGCTCGTTAATCCGAACTTAGACGACATCACGGCGGACATCAACGTGGATTCGAGCCGCGCGCAGGCCGCGACGGCGGGCGGCGGCAGCCAGAACGCGCAGAGCTACACCGTCAAATCGGGCGACACGCTCTCGAAGATCAGCAAGCAGTTCTACGGCGATGCCAACGAGTACATGCACATCTTCTACGCGAATCGCGACAAGCTGAAAGACCCCGACAAGATTCAGGTCGGTCAGGAATTGAACATTCCCAACAAGGCATAAACCGCCTTTTCAAAGTCCGACGTTAAGACGCACGAAGGGAGCGACGCCCGGCCTCACGCAGGCCGGGCGTCGCTCCCTTCGTCGCTAACCTCAATCGGGTTCCCGCATTTTCCCCGACAAAGCGGCGCGGCTCTTAATTTTATTGACACTCGCCGCGCCCGACGACTAGACTAAATTTAGTTTGAGTCGAAGCCGCCTCATGTGCTCTTCGGCAGGACGAGCCACTCCCCTTAACTTCTCGTCAACAGGTACTTGCCCTGACTCCAACACACTTCGTTTGAGTGCGCCGCCTTGCGCTCGCACGAAGCTGCCGCGTGTCATATTCAGTACAGGGGTTTCATGGTTCATATGTCCGGGTCAACACCTTCGTCGAATTCCGAACGTTCGGAAAACATTACCGCGCCGGTTTTTCAACTGCCGCTTGCCTCGATGGTGCGCGCTTTGTGCAAGGCCGCGACGACCGGCTCAGACATGCTCTACGATGTCATGCTGAAACTCGCCCTGATGGTCGACGCGACGGCGCAGACTTACGGGTTAGCCACCTTCGCGCAAAAATCCGGCGAGCGTCCGCATCTCAAGTGGGTTGAGGGACTCGACCATGATGAGATCGCCGAGGCCGAGGCGCAGGTGGCCGCGACGCTCGCTAAAACTGCGGCCGTGGCGGAGATGAAGGCGGGCGACCACGCCATCTGTCTCGTGCTCGCCGTGCCGACCGAGCGGCGTGAGGGCGTCGCCATCTACGGACGCTGCGTGCGGCCGCTGTCGGAGCGGCAGGCGAAAGAACTCAAAATACTCTGCGACGTGGCGCAACTGGCGCACGCGCACGCGCTTCTCAGCGAGGCGGCGCAACCCCGGCCGCAACTCTCCGTCAATGCGCCCTCGGTCGCGGCGGCCACGCTGCCGGGGATGGTCTTCGTCAGTCGCCGCATGTCGGAACTGGCGCGCGCCGTCGAACGCGTCAAGGATTCCGATTCGACCGTGCTGGTCATGGGCGAGTCGGGCACGGGCAAGGAACTCGTGGCGCGCGCGATTCATCGCCTCAGCCGCCGCTCGCAGGCCGCCTTCATTCCGTTCAACTGCACGGCCGCGCCCGCCGAGTTGATCGAGAGTTTGTTGTTCGGTCATCGCAAGGGCGCGTTCACGGGCGCGCATACGGATCACGACGGACTCATCCGCGCGGCCGAAGGCGGCACGCTGTTCCTCGACGAGATCGGCGATTTGCCGCTCGCCTTGCAGCCGAAACTTTTGCGCTTCCTGCAAGAAGGCGAAGTCCACACGCTCGGCGAACGCGCGCCGCGCAAGGTGAACGTGCGCGTCGTGGCCGCGACGCACAAGAACTTGCCGCGCGCCGTCAGCGAAGATCGCTTCCGCGAAGATTTGTACTACCGCGTCGCCGCGCTGACGCTCGAAGTGCCGCCTTTGCGCGAACGACCCGAAGACACCGCCGCCCTCATCTCTCACTACCTGACGCACTACGCGCGCCGCAACGACCGCGCCGTCGCGGGCATCACCGCCGAAGCGATCCACACGCTGCAAAATTATTCGTGGCCCGGCAACGTGCGCGAACTCGCGGCCGAGATCGAGCGGCTCGTGCTCTACACGGACGAGGGAACTTCGATCACCGCCGACCTCATCAGCCCGCGCATCAGCCCGCCGCGCGCCTCCGCCGCGCCCGATCTTCTGGGCGCGCCCGCCCACCTCGAAAACATGCTCGACGATTTCGAGCGTCGCGTCATTACCGAGACGCTGCGCCTGCACGACTACAACGTGGCGCGCGCCGCCACCGCGCTCGGCCTCGGCTCGCGTCAAACGCTCTATAAGAAACTCAAGCGTCTCGCCATCAACGTCGGCGACTTTCTCCAAGACGAACAACAGCCCGGCCTGCAACTCCGCACCGAGAGAAATTAAAGGATGGTCAGTAGTCCGTAGTCCGTTGTCAGTTGTTTGTGGCGGCCTGACTTGACGCCCGATGATGAACACGAATGCCGCATCATGAGCGTCGGCTAACGGACTAACAAACAACTGACAACCGGCTACTGACAACGGACTACCGACAACTGACAACTGACAACTGACAACTGACAACCGACTACTGACAACGGACAAACCCTATGTTCCTCACCTACATCGTCTGCTTCGTCGTCGCGATGCTGATACACGAGTTGGGTCATCTGGCGGCGGCGCGGGCGTGCGGCGTCGGGGCGACGGAGTTGGGACTCGGTTGGGGGCGCAGAATCTATGGCTTCAAGTGCGGCGGAGTTGAATACAAACTGCACGCGCTGCCCATCGGCGCATACGTGCGGCTCGATATGGCGGGCTTGCAGGTGAGGCCGCTCAGCCAGCAAGTGCTGGTGCTGCTGGCGGGCATCATCGTGAACTTGTGCGCCGCGTCGCTCGCGAGCGGCACGATCTTCGGCGCGATGAACTACCTGCTCGCGGCGACAAATCTGCTGCCGTTTTATCAACAGGACGGCTGGAAGTGCGGCATGGTGTTGGTGCGCGCGTTGATGCAACGGCGGAGCGCGCTCGTCGAGTGGACGTTCACCATCGCGGGCGGCGGCGCGAGCCTCGTGTTGTTAATCGCGCTGTTGATGCGTGGGGCATGAAAACAGGCAGGCTCGCTATCCGTGCCGGTTTCATCGGCCGCGCGGGCTTGAAACGCCCGGCCCCGGCGCGGGCATAGCAAAGTAAAAGAGATCGATTCGAGTGGGGACGCGGCACAGGCCGCGTCCCTTAAATTTTTTAACGCGACTTACCCGCCCGCGCCGCTCGCATAAGTCCTCTCGCTCATTCCGGACAACATTCGTCGCCGCCGGTTAAAAGTCGGGCACAACTCTGTCAACGGAAAGCGACAGGGGGTTAAGTGCTTCTCGTTGCTTAGTTTCAACTGAGAGCAAGCGGTGGGCGCATGTTTGGCGGGCGGGTGAATTTGTCGCCCGGCGTTCACAAGGGCATTGCGGCGCGGGAAGGGAAACGAAGTGTTTGCCTGCTTTTCTCGTGTTTCGGTCGTGTGGCACGCGCCTTGAAATAGGGTCTGTCGTCCGCCAGCAACGATGACAGGTGTGGCAACTCGAATCGTGAAGTGGATGAAAGGGAACTCCGAAGATGAAAACCGTGCTCAACAAAACGCTCTTGACCGTCGTCGCCGGATTACTCGTTCTGCCGTTCGCAGCCATCGCGCTGGTGGCGGGCGAGCGTGCGTTGGCGGTGGCCGCTAGGGGCGCGGAGGGCAACTGGGTCGTCGTCGCTCTGGCGATTGGCGGCGTGCTCGTCGGTTCGTGGCACGGTCTCTCGAAGCATCCCGTTCTGTGATGGTCTCGCCGGTCGCACGGCGTTCGGCGCGCGTGCGGCTGAAACTACAAACCTGCAAATTTCAGCATTGCAAGGAGCAAACACATGATTAAGAAATTCCTCCGCGACGAAACCGGCTTGGAACTCTCGGAATACGCTGTGGCCGCCGCGCTCGTCGCGCTGGCCGTCATCGGAGCCTTCTCCACGCTCGGCGGCAACATCGGCGTCAAGATCAACGACCTGGCGACGAAGATTTCGGGCAAGTAAGCCTTCGCGCCGATCCCCCTTAACACGGGCTTCCATTCAGGCTGGCGCGCTCTCGCCGCTTCCCGCACGAAAGAGCCGGAGCGCGCCAACCGATTTTTCAACGCCGCTCGATGAAAAATCTTTTAACTCACGCATTTGCATTCTTGATTTTGCCGATTCAGTTTTGACATCCGAACCGCGCGGTCTGAAAGCTACCGCGACAGGCCGCGGGAAACTCACCTTCAAGCAATTTTTATATAACAGCATGTCAGGCACTTTAACCATCGTCAGCAGCGCCCTGCTCATCCCGCTCGCGGTCGTCATCACCTATTACGACGCGCGCTATCGCCGCATCCCGAACGCCTTCGTGCTCGCCACGCTCATCGCCGGTCTGTCCGTCAACATCATCGTCAACGGGACGCAGGGCGCGCTGGCGAGCCTCGGCGGCTGCGCGCTCGCGTTCGCGTTGATGCTCATGCTGCACATCTTCGGCGCGATGGGCGCGGGCGACGTGAAATTGTTTGCGGCCATCGGTTCGGTGCTTGGAGCATCGCTCATCATGCCGACCTTTCTCGTCGTCGTGTTGACAGGCGGGGTGCTCGCTGTCGTGACGATGATTCGC
>DASQNL010000323.1:0-7048 GCA_035644995.1 Pyrinomonadaceae bacterium
TGGCCGCCGCCCGCCCCGAAACGCGCAAGGCGGCGACGGCGGCGGCGGTCGCGCGCCTCTCCGCCTCGCCCTACTATAACGCGCTGATGCGCACCACCTGCGTCGCCACCCGGCTCGAAGGCGGGCACGCCGACAACGCTCTGCCGCAGATGGCGCGCGCCACCCTCAACTGCCGCATCCTCCCGCAGGAAACGGCCGCCGCCTTAGAGGCCACGCTCAAGCGCGTGCTCGCGGACGATCAGATCGGCATCACGCCCGTCGCCCTCTCGAAGCCCAGCCCGCCGTCGCCCCTGCGGCCGGAGATCATGGAGCCGATTGAACGTCTCACACAGGAGATGTGGCCGGGCGTGCCCGTCGTGCCGATCATGGGCACGGGCGCCACCGACAGCCTCTTCTTCCGGCAGGTCGGCATCCCCGTCTACGGCGTCTCCGGCATCTTCGACGACATCGACGACAACCGCACCCACGGCCGCGACGAGCGCATCGCCGCCAAGTCGCTCTACGACGGCGGGGAGTTTCTCTACCGCTTGACGAAAGCCTTCGCCGCGGCCAAGTAAACCGGCGAACAAATGCGAAGAGGCTCGGCCGCCCATGACGGCGCGGCCGGATTCGGTTTCCCTTACCCGGCGGCGCGGTCGATGCGCGCCAATTCCGGTCGATAGCCCTCCAACGCGCCCTCCTCCTCCTCCGCCGGCTCGGCGGACACGGCTTCAACTTGAAACGGGATTTCGAGCGTGACGATCATGCCGCGCGGCTCGGCGCGCGCGAGCGTCAGGCGGCCGTCCGCGCCGTAGAGATGTTCGAGGCGTGCGCGCGTGTTCGCCAGTCCCACCCCGCCCGCGAGCGTGCGCCCCAGCAAGTCTTCGGTCGGCGCGGGCGTATCCGCTTCGCTGATGAGCGAGAGGCCGGGGCCGTTGTCTTCGATTTGCAGCCAGAGATGATCTCGGCGGCGGGCGGCGCGAATGAACAGGCGTCCCGGCGCGCTCTGGCGCGAGATGCCGTGGCGGATGGCGTTCTCGACGAGCGGCTGGAGGATGAGATTGGGCACGAGCGCGACGAGCGTCTGCGGCTCGATGTCGGTCTCGACAAAGAGGCGGTCGTGCCGCACGATTTCGATCTCGAGATAACAACGCAGGAAGGCGATCTCCTGTTCGAGCGTCACCTCCTGATCGCCGGAGTTCTCCAGCGTGAGACGCAGGAAATCTCCGAGGCGCGCCACCATCTGGTCGGCCGCCTCCGCGTCGCGGTGCAGGAGCGCGGAGATGGAGTTGAGCGTGTTGAAGAGGAAGTGCGGGTGGAGTTGCATCTTGAGGGCGCGCAGTTGCGCCTGCGCGAGTTGCGCGCGCAGTTCCGAGGCTTTCACCTCGGCGACGCGAAAGCTGTGATAGTAGTCGAGCGCGTTGATGGCGACGAGGATGAGCCAGTAGATCGAAACCTTCATCGGGAGATTGGCGAAGAGTTGATAGCTGAAGAGGGAGAGGAGCGTGGGAAACTCGCGTGTGAGCACGCCGCCCGCGAGCCAATAGAGCGGCAGGTACAGGCAGAGATGGAGGGCGGGAAACAGGAGACTGGCGGGGAGATGAACGAAGAAGAGACTCCGCAGCCAGCGCTGCCGGTCGAGGCGGTGGCGGCGCGCGGCGAGGGCGATGAGCGGCGCGAGCAACGCCCAGAGGTAGAAGGCCAGCAAGTTCCAGACGAAGATGCCGACGACATCCACGCGGCGATAGTCGCTGATGGCGAGCGTGCCGAAGAAGGAGAGGCTGGCAAACGTGAGGCCGATGAGCGTCCAGACACCGAGGAGGATCAAGATGGTGCGGACACGTTTGAACGACATGTAAAATATTATCGCACAGGAAACACCGAAGGGAATGTTTGCCTTCGGCACAATTTCGCGTCAATGAGGGGACGAACAAAATTCGGGCAGAGGATGTTTCCCCTGCCCTGAGATAGCGGTGTGCGAAAGCTCTGGTGCGGTGGCGGCGCGGCTCGTCAGTCAACCGGCTTGGGGAACGGCCCCGCCTGCGGCGTTTGCGGCGCATCGTGCGGCAGAGGGATGCGATAGCGTTTCACCTTCGAGTTGAGGGTCGTCACTTTCAGGCCGAGGAGACGCGCGGCGCGCACCTGATGGCCGCCCGTCAGTTCGAGGGCGCGCATGATCAGTTCGCGCTCGAAGCGTTCCACCTCGTCGTAAAACCTGATGCCGCGCACGATGTCCGCCGCTTCGAGCGCGCTGATGGTCTGCACCTCTTTCAACAAACTGATGGCCGCCTTTTGCAGCATCTCGATCTGCCCCGGCAGCGCGTTCTCGTTCGACGGGAGGAGATTCGCGCCGAGGCCGCGCGGCTCGCCCGCGAAGCTGTTCTCTCTGCGATCCAGCAGGGCTGCGTCTTTCATGTTTATTCCCTCAACTTCGTCTGTAAACTCAAGCCGGGTTCGGCGCGACGCCTTGAGAGGCCGCGCCTTCACGTGGATGCTCGTATGACGGAAGCCAGTTTAACCGCGCCGCGCCGGACAACAACGAAAATGTGACGAGCCGCGAAATCCGGTGCTGAATGGTTCGTGACGGGTGACGAAACTTTATGATTTAACGCGAACATTTATCAGGCCGGAGAAGGTTTGCCCCGCGCGCGCGCGACGACGCGCCCCGCGCCGGGCGCGTCGCTCAGGAGGAGTTTTCAAATAGCTCCAACAGTTTGTCGCGGTAACTGCGGCTGAGGGTCAACTGTTTGCCGTCGCGCAAAATCACTACATAGTCGCCGCTAAAGAGCGGTTGCAGTTCCTTGATTCGTTCGATGTTGACGAGCGTGGAGCGGTGGATGCGGAGGAATTTGTCGGGGTCGAGTTTGGAGGCCAGCCGGTTCATGGTTTCGCGCAGCAGGTGCGCTTCTCGTCCCACGTGGACGCGCAGGTAGTTGCCTTCCGCCTCGATCCAGTCAAGCTCCTGTGTGCGCAGAAAGAAGACGCGGCCGGAAGACTTGATCATGAGTCGTTCGAGGTGGCGCGGCGGCTCGCTCTTGAAATTTTTCAGGAGCGAGAGCAGCCGTTCGTCGAGTTCGCCTTTCGCCCCGTTCGAGAGTTGGGCGCGCGCGCGCTCGACGGCCTTGTGAAAGCGTTCGCGGTTGTAAGGCTTCAACAAGTAGTCAAGCGCATTCACGTCGAACGCCTGCAAAGCGTAGCGGTCGTAGGCCGTGACGAAGATGACGGCGGGCATCTCGCCGACGCCGATGGACTTGAGCACGCCGAAGCCGTCGAGTTCGGGCATCTGGATGTCGAGGAAGACGAGGTCGGGGCGGAGCGCGCGGATCGCGGCCACGGCCTCGTGCCCCTCGGCGCATTCGCCGATGAGTTCGAGGTCGCGTTCGCCCGCGAGGAAACGCTTAAGGCGTTCGCGCGCCAGCGGTTCGTCGTCGATAATCAGCGTCCTGATGTTGTTCAAACCCTTGATGGCCTCCGCGGGACTTCCCGCTCGAAAGGAAATAGCCGGGCGTGACTTGATTGAGACTCGTCTCCGGCGTGTTCTTTATAAACGCGCCTCGTGTGAGTTTGTTTCAGACAAAAAAACCGCGCTGACGGGTTAGACAACCGCGCGCGGTTTTTAGTTGCAATCTTTTTCGCCGTTTCAGGGGCGCGCTTCGAGCCGCATCGAGATGCCGTGGCGCGGGTGGAGCGTGATCGAGGCTTCGGGTTCGACCGCGTGGCCGGGCGCGAGGCGCAGGCGGTAGCGCGCGGCGATGGTGGCGAGCACGAGTTGGATTTCCATCAAAGCGAAGTTGTTGCCGATGCACTGGCGCGCCCCGCCGCCGAAGGGAAAATAAGCGTAGCGCGGGCGCGCGGCGACGCGTTCGGGGAGAAAGCGTTCGGGGTCGAACGCGTCCGGGTCATCCCAAAACTCCGGGTGGCGGTGCGTGACGTACTGGCACATCACCACTTCGGAGTTGGCTTCGATGCGATAACCGCCGATCTCGTCGTCGTTAATCGCCGTGCGCCCGACGATCCACGCGGGCGGGTAGAGCCGCATGGATTCCTCGACGACCATGCGCGTGTAAGGAAGCCGGGGCAAGTCCGCGACGGTCGGCGCGCGGCCTCCCGCGAGCGTTTCGGAGAGTTCGTCGTGGAGGCGCGCTTCGGCCGCCGGGTTCATGGCGAGCAGATACCAAGTCCAGGAGAGCGCGAGCGCGCTGGTCTCGTGCCCGGGGGAGAGCATCGTGGCGGCCTCGGCGCGGAGTTGTTCGTCGCTCATCGCCTCGCCCGTCTCCTCGTCGCGCGCGCGCATGAGGAGCGAGAGCAGATCGTCGGTCGCCACCTCGCCCCGGCGGCGCGCTTCGATCATGCGGTAGATAACTTGCTCGGATTCGCGGATGGCGCGCAGGAAGGTGCGGTTCGAGCGCGTCGGGAACGAGACGGGCAGCTTGACGGGCTGCCACATGCGGCGAATGGCGTGGGCGCGTGCGATGTCGAGCGCGCGCCCGATCTGCTCGGTGTCCGCGCTAAGGTCTGTGCCGAAGATGGTGAGGCCGACGATGCGCAGGGTCAGCCGCATCATCTCGACGACCACGTTGAACGGCTCGCCGCTCGCGGCGTAAGGCTCCCAGCGTTCGAGCAGAGCCTCGGCCGAACGGGTCATCGTTTCGCCGAAAGCGTCGATGCGCCGGCGATGAAAGGCGGGCTGCGCGAGGCGGCGTTGACGCCGCCAAAAGTCGCCGTCGCTGATCAAGAGGCCGTTGCCGACGCTCGCGCGAAACTCTTGATACTGCCTGCCCTTGCGATAGTTCTGGCTGTTGGTTTGTAAGACGTGCTCGATGTCGCGCGGGTGCGTGAGTTGGTAGGATGTCCACAGACCTTTCATGCGGACGACGTAGCCGAACCGCTCCGTCAGTTCCGCTAACACGCGCAAAGGGTCGCGCCGGAAGCGCGGCAGCAGGAGGAAGAGTTCCAGGCCGCTCAGGCCGGGCGGAGTTTGAAGATTCGCGCCTCTCATCTCGGTATCCCGACCCCCACGGGTTATTCCACGGTGACGCACGCGCCCGCGCGTGCGGGCGGACGCAGCCTATCAAGTTCGCGGGGCGCACGCAATGTTCCCGTGCGCTTTGGCGCGCTCCGCGGCGGCGACAATTTTCGCTTCAACGTGGGCGGCGACGCGCTGCCGCCGACTAAAGAGGGGCGGGATAATGTGAAATTATCCCGCCCCTCTTTAGTTGCTCTGCATTTAACGCACGACCGGTCGGACGGCCGCGTGCGCGCCGTCTATCCGAACGAAGGCTCGCCGTCGTAGACGACGTTCCAACCGTTGCGGCGGCTGGTGGCGAGGCTCCGGTTGAACCAATGGGTGGCGACCTCCGCGTCTTCGTAGGTTTGCGCGGAGGGCACGCGCTGGCGCGGATCGACGCGCACGATGCGGCCGCCCTCGGCGGAAATCTTCAAACTCAGGATCGCCAGCAGGTCGTTCTTCTGCATGACGGCGGTGCGCACCTCGAAAGGCTCTCCGTCGTCGTCGTCCTCATCCTCTAACTCGTCCGTTTCGTCATACGCTTCTTCGTCGCTGATAATCTCTTCAAAGAAGTCTTCGGGTTCGTTCATAATCTCAAAAGTCCTACTCTCTAAATTAAGCGCTTCTCGTTTCAATACGCGAAGGCTTGGTAAATCTCCGTCGGTGGCAGATCGTCGAGCGATTCGACGACCGGGTTGAAGCGCAGCATGCGGCGAGCGCGCTCCGAGAGCGTCTCATGCACACGGCGCGGGATGTGGATCGTCACTTCGGGACGGAATAGCCAGCGGCGACTGTAACCGATGACGACCATCGGGCGCGGCTCGTTTGTGCGATTCGGCGTGCCGCGATGCAACGCGCGCACGTCGCGCACCACGACATCGCCGAGCCTCATCAGGAGCGGTTCCAACTTCCGCTCGCCCGTCTCGATGAGATGCAAGGCCTCCGCCTTCGGCAGCATGTGCGTGCCGCGCGCCACCTCGAAGGGGCCGTTCTCCGGCGTCACCTCGACGAGCGGAAAGTTGACGGCGAGTTGATAGGGCGGCGTCTCGCGCCCGGTTTCGGGAAAGAGGGGCGGCGTGTCGCGGTGCACGTCCTGATATTCGGAGCCGAGGAGCGGCGTGTCGGTCGCCAACTGCACCATCGTGAAGTCCTCTCCGGCGAGGCGTTCGACGAGAGCAAGCACGTCCGGGTCTTCGTAGATCGAGGGGTCGGCGAAAGGGGCGTCGAACGGGAGCGTCACGTAATAGCGCGCCGCGCCGCGATTGCGCAGGTGGCCTTCGCGCTCGATGTGCTCGGCGAGCAGCGGGGCGAAGGCCGTGCGCCAGGCGCGCAAAGTGTCTTTCGAAAAATGTTCCGGCAGGACGCAGAAGCCGTCCCGCCGCACATCCCCGGCGAGATTTTCAATCTCGGCCTCCGAGTATCTCCCCCGGCTCATCTCTCGCCCCTGATTGATCGAACTCACTCTCACCTTCTGCGCGGGCGCGCCGGGCGGCGTTTCACCGCCGCGCCCTTCTTCGCGCCGGGCGCGGGGGAGGTCGCGGCCGGCTGCTTCTTGGCCGCGAACTGCCGCTTGATCACTTCCGCCAACGCCGCCTGCTGGAAGGTGACGTTCAACTCCACTTCGTTGCCGCGCGCGACGTTCGTCAACGTCTCGACCACCTGAAGCAGGGCGGCTATGTCGGCTTTCGAACTCTCGCCGGCCTTCTGCAAATCTTTCTGTAGTCCTGCCTTAACAAAGCCGAGACTCATGTTGATCAGACCGCTCAGAGTCGAGGCCTTTTCGGCGTCGTCCATACGGATGATCGACTGCACGCCGAAGGTCGAGGGCTGCATGTTCACGGCCACCTGCACCTGTCGCACGGCGTCAACCATGCGCTCCATCTCGGCGTTCGGGGGCGCGCCGAGCGCGCGTATGTGTTGCGAGATACCGGCCGGGATGTCGCCGACCATACTCACGAGCGTATTCGTGTCGCGCAGCGCGAGATCAACCAACTCCGGCTTGAGACGCGGTCGCGCGCCGCCCGTGCTCGCGTCAATGGCGTCTCTCAAGTAAGCCGGGAT
>DASQNL010000324.1:0-42815 GCA_035644995.1 Pyrinomonadaceae bacterium
TAAATAGCCTGAGTGCCCAGAGCCTGCTCGAAGAGACGGATGACGGCCGCCGGGCCGCGCAGGTAAGTCTGGTAAATCTCGTAGGAGGTCGGCATCAGTGCCCTTTCTGAGCAGGCATTGCGAGAGGAGATGGCTTATAGCAGACGAGAATGGCCTCGGAGTGTCGCCGAAGTCGCTTTTTTACTGAGTTTAGCTGCCCTCCTGAATAGACACCAATTATTGATATATTCATAAAACGAGCATTATACGAAATGCGCTGCGCTGGCGCAAATAACGTCTTTTAATTGGTGTGATAGATATATTAGTGGATGTGAAACCACGTATGAAACGAGTTTTAAAAGTGCTTTTTTATCGGATCACGGGGACTTGATGTCAGAGCACGCAGGTGAAACTTAATCCTTATTCCTCTGCGATGCTGAGAAGCTTCGCATGTTTGCACTTGGCGACGCCCTTCTCCGGCCCTTCCGGATACCAGAAGCCAACACCGGCGCAGTCTGGGCACTTCTGCTTCTCCTCGGTCGTGAATGCAGGAGATGCTCCTCCCTGTTCAGGCTGGCTGGCCGTCATCTCGGCGGCGCGTGCCTTGTCCACCTTCCAAAGGCGACGGCGCAGGTGCTCGGCGAGGAATGCTGGCACGTTAGAGATGGTCGTGCGCGCGGCTGCGATTCGTAGCTCCGAGACGATTACTTCGGCTAGTTCCTCCCACTTCTCGCTGCTCGTCGAAACCTTACCTGTTAGTTCCCTTTCTGCTTGGACCAATTTGGCGAGGAAGGTTCGCGCGTGAGCGTCATCATCAGAACTCTCTTCTTTAGTCTTAAAAGAAGTTTTGTGAGATTCCGTAACTGTTGATTCTTCAATTACTTGAGACCCACCACCCAAGACCAAATTTTGGTGGGTGGGTGATCCCATATTTTGGCTGGTGACCGGTGGGTGGGTGGTGGGTGGTTGGTTGGTGGGTGGTCTGTCTTCTAAGGTGAAGATTTCGTAATCGGCGCCCGTTGATTCTCCGCGCCTATAGTGGACTTTCAAGAGGCCAATCGATGACAAGTGTCGGACATGGGCTTTCAATGTGTTAAGGCTAATGTTGGCCCAACCCATTAACTCACTTTGGGTGGCTCTGATGGCCCTGCGAGGCACGACCGCCCCGCGTGTCCTTTGATAGAGGGCGTCATATAACTTCTTGCTCTCGCCACGAAATAGACCGGACGGAATGGCCGAGAGGGCTATTGAGTTCGGCACTCTGGAGAAGTTTCTTTCTGGTGCGATAGGTTGATTGGATGGTGGTTGGTGGGTGGTTGGTGGGTGGTTGGTGGGTGGTGCTGAGCGCGATTCGGTCTCGGTTCCTTCGCGCTCGAGCGGCAACCGTCCCAGCATCCGCTTGACAGTATTCTGCGTAGCCGTCGTCTCGCCTGGCGTCGCGCGCACGCTCGGAATCTCAGGAAACTTGCGCTTCTTCGGTTTGTTGTCGCTCGACACGGCTAATTATCTCCTCGGCTAGCTTCTGGTAAGCCTGGTGGCCCTTGCTCCCGTGGGCATAGTCGATGATCGGCTGTTTGGCCACAGATGCTTCGGCGAGCGTGGCTGTATGGGGAATCACCGCAGAGATTGTTAGTCCTCCGAAGTCTTCCTGAATCTTCTGTAACACCTCACGATTAACGTTGACGTTTGCCCGATGAAGCGTCGCCAGCGCGTATATCTCCAGGTTGGGGTTTGATTCTTCCATGACATCCGAGGCGATAGCCATCAGGCGCTTCAGTGCCTCATAGGCGAACCAGTTGGTCTGAATAGTGATGATGATATGAGTAGCGGCGCAGAAGGCATTGACAGTCGAGATGCCGAGCGACGGCGCGCAATCTATGATCACGAAATCGAACTGATTTTCGACCAAGCCGAGCGCGCGTAAAAGGCGCGTCTCTCGGTTGAGAGAAGAGAAGAGTTTGATGTCGATCTCAGCGAGCGCGATGTGGCCGGGGGCAATCTGGAGGTTCGGCCCGACAGCCCGCAGGATGTTCGACATATCGGGCATCTTTTCAGAGATCAAGGCATAGGAGCTGTGCAACTCGCCCTCTGGATTTTCGAAGCCGAGATGGTCTGTTGCGTTGGCCTGCGGGTCGAGATCAACGAGGAGCGTGCGCTGCCCGAGGCGGGCGAGGCAGGCGGCAAGATTAACTGCGGTTGTGGTCTTACCTACGCCGCCTTTTTGGTTTGCTATGGCGATAGTTTTCATGCGGCTTTGTCCTCCTCGGCCGGCATGACCGTAGCGACTAAGCCGGTGGATTTCCTCGGCCTCCCGCGCTTTGGCACGACGAATCCTTCCAAATCTCCTTCCGGGATGAGCCAGAACGGGCCACGGGGAGATTGCACCTCGTACGCCCTTGGAAATCGTTTCAAGGTACACCAGAGTCGCACAGTGGAGGCGCCGACTCCGAGGCGCGCAGCGACTTGCGATGTCGTCAATTCAGCCATGCCCGCCCTTATATCCGATTGGGCCGAAAATAGTCAAGATAAATGTTAGCGCATGCGCGGATTTCTCTTAGCCTTTATTTAGCAGGGAATTAGGCGGTTGAGTTGATCTTCGCAAGATTACAATCGTAGCAAACAGTGATGAGGTTCGCGGCGTGGTTGGATATATCCTTAGCAGCTAGCTGATATTGAACAGAATGCTGATTTTATGAACACAACTTAACTGCTGACATCAAACTTTACTGTCAAATTCAGGTTCAATCTTTCGCGGTTTGTTGTCTGCGCGGAGTTAATCATCCCCTAAGTAAGGAGAACTTGACAGCCTCAAAAATTTTAGGTACTGTGCGCTTGCTCTTCATGTTTGACCCCGGTGCAAAGAGTCTTCATCTCTCTTCGGCCTCAACAGTAAAGATGCATTAAGGTACTGATTCCTCTCAGGGCTCATTCCTGCGTATAAATACCTTACCCATGTGTAAACGCTTAATTTAAGCACGACGAGAGAGTATTACTCGTCTGACCCCGGTTGACAGTATAAGACCCCTCATCCCTTGACGTGATTGCGGGACCTAATACTTTCAACATACCCGACGTGACACTTCTGCGCGCGTAAATGTGCTGTTTGGGAGCACGCAATTTAGTGCAGAGTGCAGCGGCTCAACCTCACTTAAGGAGCTGTTCTCCGTGATGTGTAAGTCCTCGCCCCCCCTTGCGCGTGCATCCGCACGCTTGTTCACCAATTGCGTCGTCCTGTTTCTTATGCTTCTCGCGCCCTCCGCGCGTAGCCAAAATCCTCTTCTCATCAACAACCTCTCAGCGTGTGTCGTGACGGTTGATGTTGTCGATCAGGCGTGCGTGGCCGTAATCGGTGCGCGCTTCATGCTGCTCGACGCGGCGAACGTCGAGTTGCGGCGTGTCGCAACGGATGCGCTGGGGTGGTTCACGTTTAGCAATGGGATGGCGGGACGTTACGTCGTCGCCGTCAACAAGGAAGGCTTCCGGGAAACGCGCCACGTCCTGCGACTTGTGCCGGGAGAAAACTTGTCCGTCAGGTTGGGGCTTGATGTCGGCGAACCGCGCTTGAGCGCGACGATGACGCCCACGCGCGGCGAGGCGCAGGAAATCTTCAAGACGACGGAAGCCGTAAGCGTTGCGACCGGGGCAGGCATCACCCGGCGCGCGCATCTGTTGCTGCCGCAGGCGCTCAAGGAATCGCCCGGCGTTCACCTCCACCAGACGACGACGAGCCATGGCTCTCTCTTCACCCGTGGCCTGACCGGCCAGCAAATCCTTCACCTCGTCGAAGGCGTTCGCTTCAACAACTCCAGCTTCCGCCCCGGCGCAAATCAATACCTCGCCCTCGTCAACCCCTCGTCCTCCTCAGCCTCTAGTAAATGATTAACGTCTCGTTTCCAAAGCTGCGAAAGGCGCGGCGATAACCAAAGGAAAGCATAGTAATGAGGAAATTTATGATGACAAGCAAGATCGAGAATGCGCGTTCCAAAACCTTCCGGCCGATTTTCTTCCCTCTGTTTGTTTTCCTGCTGGTGCTGTCTCAGCCGCAGCAGGCGTGGGCGCAGTGGACGACGCCTAACACGCAGGGGAATATCAACAACACCAACACGGGCAACGTCGGCGTCGGTACGACGACCCCGGAAGCGAGCTTTCACGTCTCGACCTCGTCCATCGCGGTCGGGTCGCGCGGCATCATCAACGAGCAGACCAGCAACGACGCCAGCGGCCCACTACTGGTTCTCAGGAAGAACCGCGCGGGCGGAGCCGTGCTCAACGGCGACATCCTCGGCAACCTCTATGCGTCGGCCTTCGACGGCACGAGCTGGGTGAACGGCACGAGCCGCGTGCGGTTTTTTGTAGATGCCCCGGTCGCGGCCGGCAGCGTCCCGACCGCGATGCAGTTCCTGACCGGCGCTAACGGCACGACCTCCGCCGAGCGGATGCGCATCACCTCCACGGGCAATATCGGCATCGGCACGTCGAACCCTGGTTATCCGCTGACCGTCAGAAGTAACACGAACATTGCTCCATTGAATCTTATCGGCGGCACCGGCAACGTAGAGATTTGGAAAGACGCGGCGAGCACTTTTCCGAGTAAAGCCATTGCCTTCGGGTCGGCCATTCCGGGCAACTCGGCAGGCGACGATATACAGCTTTCAACTTTCAACGGCGCGACATGGTCAAGCCGTCTCACGGTCTCTAATTCCACCGGTCATGTAGGCATCGGCACGTCGAACCCTGGTTACCCGCTGACCGTCAGAAGTAACACGAACGTTGCTCCCTTGAATCTCATTGGCGGCACCGGCAACGTAGAGATTTGGAAAGACGCAGCCACCACCCCCAGCAAAGCCATTGCCTTCGGGTCGGCCATTCCGGGCAATGCGGCGGGCGACGATGTTCAGCTTTCAACTTTCAACGGCGCGACGTGGTCAAGCCGTCTCACAGTTTCGAACTCAACCGGCAATGTCGGCATCGGCACCACTGCGCCCACCGCCAAACTTCACGTGACCGGAGACATACGCGTCGACGGCAACATCAACGCCAAGTATCAGGATGTGGCCGAGTGGGTTCCGTCGCGCGAGAAGCTGGCCGTCGGCACGGTGGTCGTGGTGGATAACAAGGGCGTCAATCATGTGCTGGCCTCGTCGTCGGCTTATGACACGAGCGTGGCGGGCGTGATTACGGGGCAGCCGGGGCTGCTGCTCGGCGAGGAAGGCGAGGGGAAGGTGAAGGTGGCAACCACGGGGCGCGTCAAGGTCAAGGTGGATGCGACGCGCTTTCCCATCCGCGCCGGAGATTTACTGGTCACGAGTTCGATAGCGGGCGTGGCGATGCGCTCCGAGCCGGTGTCGGTGGCGGGCATCTCGATGCACCGTCCCGGCACGCTCATCGGCAAGGCGCTTGAGTCTTTGGAGAAGGGCACGGGCGAAATCCTCGTTCTCCTCAGCCTCCAGTAATTTTCACTGCACTACCACCGAAGGAGAAGGGACGCAATGATGAATATGCCCCGGAGACAAAGGACGCGCGCCGCGCGACGTGCCGCTACGATGTGTGCTTTGGCCTTGCTGGCCGCCCTCTGCCACACACCGGACGCGTCAGCCCAATGGGCGACGAATGGCAACACCGTGACCAGTACGAACACGGGGAACATCGGCATCGGTACGCTGAACCCGATCCACGGCAAGCTCCAGGTCAACAAGACTGTGCGCATTGACGATGACTCGGGCAGCGCCACCGGCTCGGACGCGCTCGGCGGAGCGCCCAGCTTGTACATCGGCACGAGCGGCGGCGGCTCATTTTTCCAATACAACTCCACGGGCGGCCTCGACCTCTGGATGTTCAGCGGCACGTGGGGCCGGCCATTTACCTTCAGCCGCCTCGGCAGCATCGGCATCGGCACGAACACGCCGGAGGCGAAACTCCACGTCGTCGGCGACCTCAAAGTGACGGGCAACATCACGGCCAAGTATCAGGACGTGGCCGAATGGGTGCCCTCGAAGCAGACGCTCGTGGCCGGCACGGTCGTCGTCCTCGACATCAAGAACAACAATCACGTGACCGCTTCATCTACTCCATACGACACGCGTGTGGCCGGAGTCGTCTCGGCGCAGCCCGGCATCTCGCTCGGCGAGGTGGGAGAGGGCAAGGCTTTGATTGCCACGACGGGGCGCGTCAAGGTTCGCGTGAACGCGAATCGCGCCCCCATTAACATCGGCGACCTTCTCGTCACGGGCGACACGCCCGGAGTAGCCATGCGTTCGCGGCCGGTGGACTTGGGCGGCGTGCAATTCCACCGCCCCGGCACGCTCATCGGCAAAGCGCTTGAGCCGCTTGATAAAGGCACGGGGGAGATTCTCGTGCTGCTCAGCCTTCAATGAGGCGTGGCTCGTCGAATTTTCAGCGGTGGCGTAACAGGTACTGCTCACATTAGGTCGTAACGGATAATAAGAGGAACTACGATGAACAGAGTAGAGCGATTGGGGCGCGGGATGACGATGGCAAGATGCGTCGGCATGTTCGTGTTAGCCCTGCTAATCATTGTCTCACAAGCTGACGAGGCACACGCCGCCGTCGCTGCCCCGGCGGGTCTCGCCGTCACCTCAACTTCCAACACGCAGATCAGCGTCAGTTGGGCAGCTTCGACCGGCGCGAACGGCTACCGCGTCGAGCGCGCTTCGACCAAGGCGGGGACTTACGCTCAGGTCGCAACCCCGACCACAAACAGCTTCACCGACACGACAGTGACCACGGGCATGACCTACGTCTACAGGGTGCGTGCCGTCGATTCGGGCGGCACTGTCTCCCCGTATAGCCACACCGTGATGGCGACGGCCGTCACCTTCGTTGATGATCCGGTCGCGGCAGGCGTGACGCCCATCAAAGCGCAGCACTTTACGGAAGTGCGTCAGGCCGTCAACGCCGTCAGACAAACGGCCGGCCTCCCCGATGCCGCATGGACTGACCCCAACCTCGCCGGCGCTACCGTGCGCGCCGTGCATATGCAGGAGATGCGCGACTCTCTCAATGAGGCATTGACGACGCTGCAAGCTAACGTTCCCGTCTACACCGATCCGACGCTCGGCACCGGGGCGGGCGGCACGATCATTAAAAAGGTTCACATCGAAGAACTGCGCCTGTATGCGACAAGGGGAGACCTTGTCACTGATGATCCGTCCTGCCCAGGCCCCGGCTGCCCGGTCGCGTGCCCCGCGCCGCAGGCGTGGCCGGTGGACGGCGGCACCGTCGTCGCCAACGTCGTCGCGCTCGACCAGGTTTTCCTCTACAACCGCCTCGGCGCGATGAATCCGAGCGGCATGATCTTCGCGCTTGAGCGCGATGTGGTTGCCATTAACCCGTCGCTGCCGAAAGGCCCCGGCAACGTCCAGTTGCGCCCCGACAAGCGGCCGCGCCCGCTCACTCTGCGCGTCAACGTCGGGCAAAAGCTACAGATCAACTTCAAGAACTGGCTCGCCCATGCCCCGAAGGACAACGATCAGCCCGCCACGCGCTCGGCCTCGGTTCACGTGATGGGCATGCAACTCGTCAACGCCATTACCGACGACGGCTCCAAAGTCGGCACGAACCAGACCAGCCTCGTCAGTCCCGGCGGCAGCGCCACCTACACGCTCTACGCCGAGCGTGAGGGTAATCATCTCCTCTACTCGTCCGCCGCGACGACCGGCGGCGAGGGGGATGGCGGATCGCTCTCCATGGGTCTGTTCGGTTCCGTCAACGTCGAGCCGAAGAAATCCGAGTGGTATCGCAGTCAGGTCACAGCCCTGGAGATGAGGTACGCGACCAAGCTGACCCCCGACGGCACTCTCGCCAGGACACCCAAAGGCCATCCAATAATCTGTTATGATGCGGTTTACCCGCCGGAGCACCCGCGCGCAGGCGAGCCGGTGCTGAAGCTGGTGCATAACGGCGAGATAATCCACACCGACCTGAACGCGCTCATCACAGGGCCGAACCAGGGACGCTTCCCGACCGGCTTCTATCGCGCGAATGCCACCGAGCCCGACCGCGACCAGCCCTTCCGCGAGTTCACCGTCATCTATCACGACGAGATCAAAGCGGTGCAGGCTTTCCCGCATTTTGAAGACGGTCATCCGTCAAACCTTGAGTTCACGCTGCACAGCGTGCGCGATGCCTTCGCCATCAACTACGGCACGGGCGGCATCGGCTCGGAGATTCTCGCCAACCGTCTCGGCGTCGGGCCGATGGCGAACTGCACGGAGTGTAAATACGAGGAGTTTTTCCTCTCCGCCTGGGCGGTCGGCGATCCGGCGCAGGTGGTCGATGTTCCGGCCAACGCGCCCTGCACGACCGAATCGCTCAAAGAAGGACGTTGCACCGGCACGGCTCAGAACCCGAACTTCAATGTGCCGCCGGGATTCAAGGCCACGAAAGTCATCTACCCGGATGACCCTTCGAACGTTCACCACAGCTACATCGGCGACCACGTCAAGATGCGAGTTGTTCACGCCGGGCCGAAGGAGCACCACGTCCACCACTTGCACGCGCATCAATGGCTGCGCACGCCCGACGACGACAATTCCAGCTACCTCGACAGCCAGACCCTCGGGCCTGGCTACGGCTTCACGACAGAGATCGCGTACGGCGGTTCGGGCAACCGTAACCAGACCGTCGGCGACTCGATCTTCCACTGCCACTTCTACCCGCACTTCGCTCAAGGCATGTGGGAACTCTGGCGTTCACACGACGTGTTTGAAGAAGGTACGCGGCTCGACGACCAAAAGCGTCCCGCCGTCGGCTCTCGCGCTCTGCCCGACGGCGAGATCAGCGTCGGCACCCCGATCCCCGGTCTCGTGCCTCTTCCGACTCTGGCGATGGCTCCGATGCCCGAAGCGCGGGTGCAGATCGTCAACGGTCAGGCGCATGTCACTGGAGCCGGCAACCCCGGTTTCCCGTTCTTCGTGCCGGGCGTCGCCGGCCATCGCCCGCCACACCCGCCGCTCGACACTGTTGACGACGGAGGACTCCCGCGCCACGTCATCACCGGCGGCACGGCGCATAGCGTTCAGACTCCTACCGACTTCAACAAGGAACTGTTGACGGCGGTTGCAGAGGAGCGCCCCGAAGGCGGTACGCCGACCGAGTTGGCCGCGATGACCTATCACGCGAAGCGGTTCCATGAGAGCTTTAAGCCGGACGGTTCGGTCGCCAACTACAAACTGAATGGCTTACCCAAGGCGGCCGGCGCTCCGTTTGCCGACCCTTGCGTAGACGACAACGGCCAAGCGAAAGGCAGGCCGATCACCTACAAGGCCGCGCTGTTCCAGATGGACATCAAGTTCAACAAGGCCGGTTGGCACTTCCCGCAGTCGCGCATCCTCACGCTGTGGGAGGACGTGGACGCGACCCGTAACGGCCTGCGTCCGCCCGAGCCGTTCTTCTTCCGCGCCAACACGGACGACTGCATCACCTTCCACCACACAGTGCTGGCGCCGCACATTTACGAGCAGGACGATTTCCAGGTGCGCACCCCGACCGACATCATGGGGCAACACATCCATCTCGTGAAGTTCGACGTGATGGCGTCGGACGGCGCGGGCAACGGCTGGAACTACGAGGACGGCACGTTCGCGCCGGACGAAGTCCTTGAGCGCATCCATGCCATCAACGAGACCGGCGGCATGGCGGCCTTCGGCGGCGGCAACAAGACGATGCTCGCCGCTAAGGCTCATCCCTTCTTCGGCACGCTCGGCGCGCAAACCACCATTCAGCGATGGTTCGCCGACGACACGCTCAACAACAACGGCAAAGACCGCACGTTGCGGACAGTCTTCACGCACGATCACTTCGGCCCCTCGACGCACCAGCAAGCCGGTCTCTACGGCGGTCTGGTGGTCGAACCGAAGGACTCAACCTGGAAACACAACGAGACGGGGGAACAACTTTACACGCGCCCCGACGGAGGCCCGACCACCTGGCAGGCCATCATCACGAAGGGCGCAGGCACAGGCCAGAACGACGCTTATCGCGAATTCCTGTTGGAGTTCGCCGACTATCAACTCGCTTATAAGGCCGGTGGCGGTATCGATGCGGCCGGTAAACCTATCCCCGACCCGCAGAATGCGATCAATGCGCCGGACGATGGCCCCGAGGCCGTCTCGGCGGCGGACGTGGGCACGATGTCGGTCAACTATCGCAACGAGCCGCTCGCGCTGCGCGTGCGCGACCCGCAGACCAACACGCAGGCGGCGGGCTTAGCGGGCGACCTCTCGCACGCTTACCGCACGAACGTGACACGCGCCGACGCCAACTTCAACACGCAGCCCGGCTTCTACCCGCCGCTGACCAAAGACGTGAAGCCCGGCGACCCGTACACGCCGCTGCTCAGAGCTTACGAAGACGACAACGTGCAAATCCGTATCCTCGTCGGCGGCTTCGAGGAAGGACACAACTTCGCCGTCCACGGCATCAAGTGGCTGCACCAGCCGGGCACGCCCGACGATCCTAACGCCGTCAACAACTCCGGCTATCGCAACAACCAGATGATGGGCATCTCCGAGCACTACGAGTTCGTTGTGCCCAAGCTGCCGAGGAAGTACGACCTGACCGACGGAGCCGCCGATTATCTCTACATGCCGGGCGCGGCCGTGGACGACCAGTGGAACGGACTCTGGGGTCTGCTGCGTGCATACAAGGCGAATAAGGCCGACCTCGTCCCGCTCCCGAACAACACGACGAAGGGCAAGGTCTATACAAATCAGGGAGACTTCAACGGCGTCTGCCACAAGGACGCGCCTGTGAAGAACTTCAACGTGACGGCGGTGAGCGCACAAAACGCGCTGCCGGGCGGCACGCTCGTCTACAACTCTCGCACGAATCAGGGCGGGGCATTGCACGATCCGACGGCCATCATGTTCGTCCGTTCGGGCGACCTCGATACGGCCGGCAAGCTCAAACCCGGCGTTCCCGTCGAGCCGCTCATCCTACGCGCCAACGCAGGCGACTGCATCAACGTCACGCTGACCAACGGCCTGCCCGGCACGCCGTTCGACCTCGACGGCTTCAACCTGCTGCCGCCCATCGTTGACAACTTCAACGCCAATCAGGTCAAACCGTCAGTCGAGGTCGGGCTGCACCCGCAATTGGTCTTTTCCGACGTGACGCGCAGTAACGGCGTCAACGTCGGGATAAACCCCGTCCAGACGGCCGCGCCGGGGCATAAGGTCGTGTACCAGTGGTATGCGGGCGATGTGTCCCCGAATGCTAACGCCTTCGGCGTGGCAACACCCATCGAGTTCGGGGCGACGAACCTCTCGTCCTCCGACCCGATCAAGCACTCGAACAAAGGCGCCATCGGCGCGCTCATCATCGAGCCGCTGGGCGCAACGTGGGTTGAAGACGCGACTTCGCGGGCGCAGGCGACCGTCACGAGTGCCGCCGGGTCGTTCCGCGAGTTCGTGCTCATGTTCCAGAACGACATCAACCTCCGTAGAGGGACGGGCAACGGGGAGGCCGTGCCAAACCTCGCGGGAAGCGATGACAGCGAAGACACCGGGCAGAAGGCGTTCAACTATCGCACGGAGCCTCTGTGGAAGCGGATGAATTATGAGCCTGACGCCTCGCTCGAACAGACGCGCGGGTTTGACTACACGAACGTGTTGTCGAACATTCAGGTGGGCGGCGACCCGCAGACGCCCATCTTCACGGCACAGGCCGGTCAGCCGGTGCGTCTGCGCCTGCTGATGCCCGCCGGTCACGCCCGCAACGACGTGTTCCAACTCCACGGCCACATCTGGGAAGACGAACCGTATATGAACAATTCGACCATCATCGGCTCGAACCCCTTCTCCGAGTGGAGAGGGTCGCAGTACGGCATCGGGGCGGGTAGCCATTTCGACATCCTGCTCAAGAATGGGGCAGGCGGACGCTTCAAGGTGCCGGGCGATTACCTCTATCGCGGCCAACAGTCGTTCCAGTTTGACGGAGGACTGTGGGGCATCTTCCGCGTCACACAATAACAATGCTTGAGCAAACAGCTTGAGCCTGACACGCTAGGGCGGGGAAGATATTCTTCTCCGCCCTAGCGCATTTCCGACGATTCAATTGTGACATCTTCATCGTCGCCACTCCAACTACTTCTCACTCCCCCGCACGACTGAGGCCACCCCGTAATACGAGGTGGCCTCGTTTTACCGACCCACTTCAAAGGCGAAGCTTAGGGCGTGGGCATTGGCTCGCCCGGATTGAGGCCGATCTGGAACGGTATGCTCTCTTGATTGCATACCACGGTGCGCGTCAGGCCGCCCCCGCATTGCGGCGGCACGCTCACCCATAACCATCCTGCGGGCAGTTCCAACCGTACCCCGTGCGTGATGACGTAGGAATTGTTCAGGTCGTTCGTGTTCAGCGTCCGGTAGAACAGCCCCCGGCTCAAGCCCCAGTTGTCGGTCGTTTGCGTGTTGTAAGGCGCGACGCTCGTCTCGCTGTAAGGAGCGGCGAGCATGTTCCTTGCGTCCAAGTTGTGGCTCACCGGCTGCCGGGCGGCAGGATTAGCCGGGTCGAAATAATTCAAGAAGGCCTGCCCGCTCATCGTCACGGGAACATCGGCGCCCACGATGAAGCGCACGTCGGTGCCGCCGGGGTTGTCGTTCAGGTTCGGCACAGGACGATTGCAGGTGGTACGACCAAAGTAGACTATGCCGAGCGGGTCGAAACCCTGCGCGGCATCTTTCGGGTTGTTTTGCTTCATACTTGCCCCGACGGCGAGCAGGCAGTTGACCTGACTGACAGACGCCTGCGGTTTACCGGGCGGTAATTCTGCGCCATGCGGGATGCAGATGTAGCCATCGGCGGTGACAAAACAGACATACTTGATCCCGTCCGTGACGTTGGTGGTAGCGCGGGCGGCAACGAGTTGAATTTCCCCGAGGTCGGCGGCGGGTGCGGTGATCCCGATGGCGAGGAAAAGTATGACGAGGAACGATAAACGAGACCCGGACATTTTCATATGAGGCTCCTTTGACCGGCAATGCCGGCGAGAAACAGGTTGTTGGCTGGGGGCGAAGGGAACAGCCGAGACTTTACATGCGTAGGCTTGAGGAAAACTTGAGGTGGGCTTTTAGGCCAGCCGGTTCCGGCACAAACTGAGATGTGAGCGGATAGTCTTCACATGCTCCAACTCTCTCCCGACGCAGCGTGACTATTTAAAGACTGCCATTTTGATCATTCAATAATCATCCTCGGCATGCGGTGCACATCACTTATTCGAGTGTGATGATTTAGCCATATTACCGCCATTGATTCTTTACTTGACTGGCTTGTTTTAAAGAGCTACCTTCACGCCTCTTCGATTTATTCTCCGAATTCCCCCGTCTCTTAGCGCCGCGTTTTTCGTGCCCGCAGCCACTGTATTAGCATTGATACGTGGGTGACCGGCGTCCTGTCCGATCAGCAATGCTTTTGATGGGTGCGTAGACTTGGAGGAAGTTTGCGTCCTTGTTCCTCACTCAGATAGCACAGGCTATCTCTCCATCGCGCTTAACCCTGCATGGCGATGGAACAGGCATCAGCTTTTTGTTTTCAACCAAGACTTCTCAACTCCTGAAGTTCTACTCATTGAGCGAATCAATATGAATACATCCGACCTCACCCCTTTCGCCAGCCGACGACGCTTCCTGACGCATTTTGGTAGCGCCGCAGCCGCCATCCTGACTGTCGGCGATGCGGGTTTGCCGTCCCACGCTAAAACTACTCTCGCTACAACTGCCGGGGGGGCTGATAATGCCGGTATGTCGAATGGCGACTTGCGCGCCGACAGGTCATATGAAATACGTCGTAATGCAGCGCTTCAGCAAAAGAAGATTCCTCTTCCGTCTCACTCGACAAACGGCGATGAAGGGCGGTATGTGAACCGCATCGGAAACTATTCCAAAGCCCTGCCGCACAATGCGCTCGGCGAGGTTGACCCGAAAGCCTACGATGCTTTGCTGCGCGCCATGTCAACAGGTGAGTCGGTTGATTTTGAAGCCGTGCCGGGGGCGGGCGTCGGTCTGATCGAGCAGACCAATCCCCGTGCGCCGCTTCCTTTCGGATTTACCGTCAAGCAGGGTAACCCGCAGGCGGCTTTTGCTTTCGAGTTGGAGGGAACAGACCCGCATCATCTAGGGATTGCCGCCCCGCCCGCCTTCGCCAGTGAGGAGCAGGCCGGCGAGATGGCCGAACTATACTGGCTGTCCCTGACGCGCGATATTCCGTTCTCGCAATATGCCGCTCATCCCCTCGTCAACGCTGCGGTCGCCGATTTAACACGATTCTCTAACTTCAGCCACGTCAATGCCGCTACGTGGTCGCGCGGAGCCACGCCCGGCGACCGAACCGGGCCGTACATCTCACAGTTCTTGTGGAAAGATATTCCTTACGGCGTCGCGGCCACCGGCCTCCCGGCACATCGCCTTGTGCAACGATACCCGACCGTGGAGGAGGGCGACGACCACCTGACCGAGTACGCGCAGTGGCTCAAAATCCAAAACGGACGACCCCACACCGTGCGGAATAAGTATGGCTCAACCCTGCGCTACATTCGTAACGGCCGCGACTTGGCGGAGTATGTGCATTGGGATTTCACGTATCAGGCGTTTTTGAACGCCGCGTTGATTTTGCTTAGTTTTGAAGACGCGGCGCTCTCCGACAGCCACCCGTATAAGAACTCGGTGAAGCAGGGCGGCTTCGTCACCTTCGGCGTCTCACACGTTCTCGACATGGTAGCGAAAGTGGCGAATTGCGCGTTGAAAGCCGCATGGTATCAAAAGTGGTCTCTGCATCGCCGCGTCCGACCGGAGGGATACGGCGGCAGTGTCCACAACCATCTCACGCGGGCGACAACTTACCCCATTCATGCCAAGCTCTTGAACTCGCCGTCGCTTGAGAAAGTACACAATCGGTTCGGCACTTATCTCCTGCCGGTCGCTTACCCGGAGGGGTGTCCGACGCACCCGGCGTATCCGGCGGGCCACGCCGCTATCGCCGGCGCATGTGTGACCGTGTTGAAGGCGCTTTTCAACGAGTCTTACATCATCCCGTTTCCGGTGATGGCGAGCGACGACGGCCTTTCGCTTGCGACCTACAGAGGAGGCCTCACCATCGGCGGCGAACTGAACAAACTCGCTACCAACGTCGCCGTCGGGCGCGACATCGCCGGCGTCCACTGGCACTCGGACTGCGCCGCCGGACTGCAACTCGGCGAGGCGGTTGCTATCGGCATCCTGACGGACTCGAAAGCAACCTTTCACGAACGATTCGGTGGTTTCACCCTGACCAAGTTCGACGGCGCCAAAATCACCATCTGAAGGTGATTAGCTCAAGGCGCCAAGCGGCGATCAAGGATCGCACATTTAGTTTTTGTGCTTGTGACTAACTTAGAGCATGACGGTCGGGAGAGAGGTTTATGATTACGCTTAATCCGTATCCCAACTTTTCTCTTGCCGCCATGCTCACACACTTCACCGGCGAATTGTTCGCCGGTCTGAGTCTTAACTCACCTTCATCACCCGAAGCGCCAAGTATTCATTTGAGGATGAAAAACACGTTGGCAACGTGTGATGCTACACGCAGGGAGGATTGAATTTATGAAACGCATCTTCGCTTCCGCATTGTCCGGCTTGACTTCGTTTGTTTTGCTCGGCGCGCTTATGTTGTTCTTTCGCACAGCCGCCGTCGCACAAACGCAGACAAGCCCGATGCTGCCTGACTTGAACTTTTGTTTGCAGAACCCCATCGGCGATGGCTGTGTATCCATACCCATCGGGTATGCCGAAGCGTATCTTCAACCGGCGGGAACTGGGAATGGCAATATGACCGCCCAAATGCGGTTCTTCGACACCGGAAATACGCTCACGGCGACGGGCATGGCTAATGGGATGGATCCGACGAAAGTTTACGTTTCACTGTTCTACGACACAGGCTCCGTGCCGACGGGAGCCAATGCTTGTCTGCCCACCAATAATTCGCTGACGTTCCCCGCCCAGATGGTGGTGGGCGTCTGGCTGCCGTTAGGCAGCAAATCGCGCACATTGCACGCCGTCAAAGCGGGAATGACCGGCCAAATTACGGATTACGCGCCGCTCAACGCCATCGGGACAGTCTCCATCCGGGAAGACACGCAGGTCGGCCAACCGATCCCGACCCGACCCGACCCGGTGCGCTTTCAACTGCGATCTTGCTCCAACGTCAACCAGACGGCGCTGTTCGCGGCGAATCCTACCAACTAACGCGGGAGCAGAGGTGGTGGGTTGTTAATCTGAAAGGTGTAATCTCGTAGAGAAAGGCCGGCACCGCCGGCCTTTCTCATGAGACTGCATCACTTCCTGCCAATCTTTTAACCTGACCTTTCCTCGTCATGTTCACAGCCTCAATGCCTTCGAGAGTTCGCTCCGCAGTGTGGAACCGCTTGAAACATTGTGAAGCCCGCACCTTCTTTTTGATGAAGCGGTGATCCTGTTCAATCACATTGTTGAGGTATTTCACTCTCCTCAATATACAATCGGAGGGCCACATCTTCTCGTCTTGGGAGACGGCAAAGGCTTCCGGATAAGCTGCGTTTTTATCCACGTAAATGGAGAACGGTAGGCGGCGATGCTCGGCGCTCATCATCTTCTTGAAGAACCTTTGTGCTGCGGAAACGTCGCGTTTCGCCGAGAGCATGAACTCAATAGTTTGTCCTTCTTTATCTACAGCACGGTACAAATACTTGCCGGGCTTCCCGACTTTGATATAGGTCTCATCAACCCGATAAGACGTGCTGCTCATCTTCAGATGTTGACGTATTCTCTTGTTGATCTCAGGAGCATATCTCTGTACCCAACGAAAGATAGTTGAATGATCGACATCAAGTCCGCGCTCGATCATCATCTCTTCGACATCGCGATAAGAAAGCTGGTAGCGGCAGTACCGTCTGACGCACAGGAGGATGACTTAGGGTGGATAGTGCCGCCACTTGAAAGGCAAAGAGTTACGTTTCATGAATAGACCGGATGAGATAAGTTCAGAGAGCTAGCGGGTGGCATAATACCTGAAAGGATATTCTCGCAACACTACCCCTGCCGGAAACCTCGTCAATGCGCTTGAGAGCCAGAGCAAACTCAAGGACATGCGGAAACTCAAACGCAACCGCCGCCCGATCATCTTAGAATTCCGAGTTGCCGGCGGCGGGGCTGCCGCATCAGCGGCAGTAACTTCGACGCTCTCCCGCACACGGAGAATCCACCCTAGATCACTCTTCGAAGAAGGCTCCGTAGACGATAAAATTATTGACAGTAGGCTGGCCGCGGTTATATAAATCGCTGTCCTGAAGCTGCTCGTTTTCGTAGGCACGCCCCGCGCGCGGGACCTGCGGTTTTTCTCACTAACCCGAGGCAAATTCTACTGATAGAGCCGTCGCGTCTACCCGCCGTGCGTGCTTGCTTTTCCCCAAGCAACAGACATCCCTCTCTGTCTCGCGACTTGATGCCGGATGGTTTGCCGTTCTGCCAAACGTATGGAGGCTAATTGATGACGAGTTCAGATGGCAGTGTGAGTTTTTACTTCTTCGACATCGACGACAACCTACTTTTTCTTCCCACGAGGCTGTACCTGTGGAACGCCGAGATTCAAGAAGAACAGGCCATAAGTTCGGGCGAGTACGCCGCCATCCAGAATGCATTGGGGAGGCCGGGAAAGTGGCAGGCGTGGGCGATCAGGGAAGAGACCTACCGTGACTTCAGAGATCAGCCCGGCATTTCTGTAGAGGAACAGGCGTTCATCAGGGATTTGTTGGCCGCAGCCGCCGCCCAAACCCCTTGGCAAGGACCGGCGTGGCCGCTCCTCGTCCACGCCGCCACGGCGCAACGTCCCGTGGCGATGGTCACGGCGCGCGGGCACGAGCCGACGACAATCGAAGCGGGGCTTCAAACTCTGGTCAAGCGCGGCTTCCTCCCCGCCATGCCGCCCATCCTCGGAATCTACACCGTGACTAATCCGGGCGTGCGCGGGCGGCTCGGCGCCGGCGACACGGCGATGACGGTTCCTTCGATCAAGAAGCTCGCTATCAAGGATGCTGTGGACAGGGCGCTCGCCCTCCACGGCTCGACGCCGCCCCACCGCTTCGGCATGTCGGACGACGACCCGAATAACGTTGTGCTGGCGATCTCCGCGATGCGTGATTGTAAACTCAAGTACCCTGACAAGAGGTTCTTCGTCATCAACACGAATCATAACGAGTTCGTTAAGCTGGAGATTTTCCCGATGGCTCACCCGGTGACGGCAGCCGCGACAGGCCAGAGCCTTTTGCGAGATGACGGACAACCGAGCGAGTCAGGCCAACCCGTCGCTGCCGAACCCACGGACGCGATTCGCGGCGGGAACGCTTCCGTCTACATCTCTGACATGGATCGCAGCGTCACGTTTTACACAGAGGCGTTGGGGCTGCCGCTGAGGACGCGCATCGGCGGGGAGTGGGCCGAGATCGATGCCGGTGACGGACTCATCATCGGCCTCCACCCGGCGCGGCCACCGGAAACGCCGATGCCGGGAACTGCCGGTGCGATCAACATCGAACTTAGGGTCACGAAGCCGCTGGAGGAGGTCGTGGCAGACCTCAAAGGGCGCGGGGTGACTTTCAACGGGCCGATAGTGAACTACGAGAACGTGCGTCTGGTCTCCCTCTCCGACCCTGATGGCAACGCGCTTCTGCTCGCGCAGGTTCTCCACACGGGCGAGCCAGAGCCCTCTTCCAACCCTTCGCACTCCGCTTAAGGATCAAACATGTACCATAACGACATCGACTACTGGCGTCACCTGCAAGCACTAAAGCCGGGACACGAAGACCTGCCTTCGCCGCGCGTCTGCCGGCTGCTGTTCAGGACTTTCGAGCGTTGGAAGACACGTCCCGGCTGGCTCACCGAAGAGCAGGTGGGACACCTCTTCCGCGGTCGCGATGATCTGACGGAAAAAGAGAATGCGAAGCTCGTCGCCGCGCCCGTCGCGATTCGCAAGGCGCTCGCGACGAAGCGCATGCTGGAACTCATCCTCGACCCGTCCGTGGCGGCGAAGTCCGGTAGCAGCGTGCTCTCGGCCGACGAGTTGATTGTCGGCACGCTCCCGCCCTTCTCTGTGGGTCAGGGCAAGGAGTTCGTCCGCTACCTCACCGAGGAGGAAGAACTGGCCGGCGCGCTCGACTACCTGAACGAGCTTTCGCCGATGGGACACATCGTGCCGAACCATGGCCTGCTGCTCGAAAAGGGCTTGGAGAAGATTGCCTCCGACGCCCGCAAGCGTGGGGCGGCGAAGGGCGCGAGCGAAGCCCAGAGGGACTTCTACGAGTCCGTGGCGCTGTCGGTCGAGGCCGTCATCGAGTACGCCGAGCGCCACGCCGGGATGGCGCGTGCGTTGGCCGCGACCCTGCCGGAGTCAGACCCGAACCGCGCCAGCCTTGAACTGGTGGCCTCCTGCCTGGACGTTGCGCCGCGCAGACCGGCCAAGACCTTTCACCAGGCACTACAGGCAATCTACATCGTCCACTGCGCGCTCCACTGGACGGTCGAGGTCGTCCCCATCGGCCGGCTCGACCAACTCCTCGATCCCTACTTCCGCCGCGATGTTGAGAAGGGCACGCTCACGCCGGAACAGGCGCAGGAGTTGATTGAATGTTTCTGGATTAAGCTCGACGAGCGGGTCATCCTCAACTTCCGGCACGCGGAGAACAGGTTCACGGCGGCCGACGGCGTGCTGACGGGGTTCTTCGGCTCGTCGAACTTCGACCAGGGCGGGCTGCTGAATCAGTGGATGCAGCAGATCACGGTCGGGGGCCAGATCGCGAACGACTCGGCGGAGCCGCAGGACGCGTGCAACGAGGTCACACGGATGTGTCTGGTCGCGGCGCGCCGGCTGCCGCTCAACAGCCCGACTCTTGACTTGCGTGTCCACGAGGGCACGCCCACCGATGTTATCAAGCTGGCCGCGCGCGCCCTGCTCAGCGGGGGCGCGCACCCCGTGCTGCTCAACGATGACATCATCGTCCCCGCGCTTGCCGAAAACAGCGGCGCGCCGATCCCGCTCGCGGCGGCGCGAAACTACGCCTGCGACGGCTGCTACGAGACGATGGTCGCAGGCGAGAGCGAGTTCAGCTTCGGCTTCGTCTCAGCCCTCGACCTCATTGAGAAGACGCTGAACCGTGGCGCGGGGCTGGCCGGCGCCGGGCCGATCAACCTGCGCGGGACGAAGGACTCGTGGCGCAGCAAGCCCCCGGCAGAGATTGCCGACCTCGACGAGTTTCTCGACATACTACGTTCACACATGATGCTCGGGTGTCACCGCTACCTGCGCAACCTGACGACTTTCTACGGCAACAAGGCCGGTATCGCGCCCTCACCGCTGCTGTCTGCGCTCATCTCCGGCTGCGTGGAATCGGGGCGCGACCTGACCGCGGGCGGCGCGCGCTACCACATCTTCTCGCCGCTGCTGGTCAGCGTCGGCAACGCCGCCGACTCGCTCTACGTCATCGGCGAGCTGGTCTTCAAGCAGCGTCTCTTCACGCTCACGGAGTTGACCACCTGTCTCGCGACCGACTGGGGCTACAGGCTGCTGAACGTTGCGGATCAGGAGACGGCCGCCTTCGGCCCTAGCCTCGGCCGCGCGCGTATAGACGAGATTCGCCGGCTCTGCCTCGCCCAACCGAAGTTCGGCAACGGCGTTAAGGACGTAGACCGCTGGGCGTGGTGGCTGCTCGACACCTTCGCCGACACTGTCCAAGAGGCTCGCCGCAACAAGATTCACGAGGCGGCCTTCGCGCGCCTCTCCGAGCGGTACGGGTCTGCGAAACGCCCCTTCGTCATCCACCTCGCGCCGGGCGTCGGCACCTTCGAGCAATACGTCTTCAGTGGGTCGTTCAACGGCGCTTCGGCCGACGGGCGGCGCGCGAGCGGCCCCATCGGGTCAGACCTCTCACCCGCGCCCGTGCCGCAAGACCTGCCCGCCACCATCGACAACGGCGGGAGCACGCGGCACGCGCGCGCGTACACCCTCGATGCCGGCCTACGCAGCTACGCCAACCCCGTAATGACGCGCTTCGGAGACGGCGCGCCGGTTGACTACAACCTGCCCGAGGATTTCCCGCTCAAAGACCTCGTCAAAGCGATAAGAAAATTCGCGGACGGCAAGAGCGGCTCGATCTGCACCTTCACGGTGGGCAATCCAGAGACCTTCGCCGCCGCCCAGAAAGACCCGGACAAGTACAATCTCGTCCGCGTCCGCATGGGCGGGTGGACGGAGTTCTTCGTGGCACTATTCCCAGACCATCAGGAACAGCACAAGAGAAGGCCACTTTATGGTTAACAAATACTTACCCGTGCCCCTGCCACGCTACGACGCGCCTTTCCAGCCGGGAATCACAGACCCCGTGTGGGACGCGACCCCGCCGCCCGGCGTGGACGCGGAACTCTATGTAAAGTGGTACGCCGGACAACTTGAGCGCCAGCGTCACCTCCACATCATCACGGCCGACGTGGTCGCAAACTCCGGCAAGGAACTGCGCGACATTCTCGTCAGGCTGTCCGACTTCGCGCGCTACCAGATGCACAAGAAGCCGCCGCAGGATGACGTGCGTCCCTACGACCCGCCAGTCCTGAGCCGTCGCGTGACCATTACGGTCGGGTTCGGCGCGTCGCTCTTCACGACGGAGCAGGGCGACGACCGCTTCGGCCTCGCGGGGCAGAAGCCCGCGTGGTTGAAGGTCATGCCGCCGACCGAGGGCGACGCCGTCGGCTTCCACCCGCGCAACGACGCGACCGACCTCGTGATCCTCGTCGCCAGCGACGACACGTACGTCAACGAGTACGTCTTCGGCAAAATCTATTACGGCGGCGTCCATCCCGGCATCGCCGTGCGGCGTGTGGAGCGCGGCTACGCGCGCCCCGACAACCGCGAGCCGTCGGGCTTCGAAGACGGACTCTCGAACCCGCGCGACCTGCCGCCCGATTACCCCATGCGCGGTTTCGTCTACGTGCGCGAGGGCGACGGCGAGCCGGCGTGGTGCAAGGATGGCACCTACCTCGGCTACCGCAAGATCGCCCGCCGCATGGCGCGCTTCTTCGATTTGAAGATGCCGGATCGCGAGGCCGTGTTCGGCGTCGAGAGGTTGAGCGGCGAGCGGCTCAAACGGCCGAACCCGCACGCGCACGCTCCGAAGATCAACCCGCGTCGCGACCACCCTGACCTGTTCGGCGTGATGGACACGTCGCGCCGGTTCCTACGGCGTCCATACTTCTTCGACGATGGACTCGACGCGGCGGGCGAGGAAGTCCGCGGCTTGCACCACCTGAGTTTTGCTCGCAACCTCGCGGCGCAATACGAGTGGCCGGTTCACATGTGGCAGATGAACAAAGATTTCCCCTATCCGGGCGCGGGACTCGATTCGTTATACGAGATCGGCGGCGCGGCCAACATCGGCGGCGGCTACTACTTTATGCCGCGGGCTGCCGCGGAAGGTGATTACATCGGCTCGGCGCTGTTCGCCTGACAAGGCTCGCCGGACTCGACTTTGATTCGCTCGCGGAGACAACCCTGATACGTTACGGGAGATAACTCGGATGTCTGTTTCTACCTCAAAAACGACGAACGGTATCGAGTTGCGGCTGTCCGTTTATCACAACTGCGACGACGTGCAGCTCTTTTGGCGCGCGGTGGTAGACGGCGCGGAGGACGCGCCGGTGGCCGACTGCCTCGGGTACATGATCGAGCGTCGCCGTCTTGGCTCGGACGGCAAGTGGCGTCCTACGGAGGTCTTGCGCAACCGCGTGAGCTTCTCCAGCGAGCGGAGCGAGGGCGAAGGCACGCCCGCCTACATGACCCGCCCGTCGAACGTCTGGCCTTTCCAACGATACGACTGGACGGATCATGGCGCGAACAACGGCCAGACGGTGAAGTACCGCGTGTCCGCCGTCGTACTGCCAGACGGCGGCACGGTCGGCGAGTCCGAATTAGAGACCGTCGCCGACTCCGGCTGGACTAAGCCGATCACAGTCAGCGGCGAGACCGAGGGCGGTGTTTCGGCGTATTTCAACCGCGGCTTCGTGATGTCGCAGTACGTCTCCCGCCTCGCGCGTCAGAACGGGTGGGATGCGCTTGAGATTAAGGATCACATCAAGGAGTTGGAAGAACCGCTGCGGCGTTTCCTCGCGGGCGAGCTGCGGCTTGCGCTGCTCAGGATGCTCGACGAAGTAATCGAAGACCCCAGCCTCGAATTCTATGCTGCCTTGTACGAACTCACCGACGACGAACTGGTCGAGCGCCTGCGGCTGCTGCGCGGGCGTGCGCACGTGGTGCTCGCCAACGGTTCGGACAAGAGCGGGGACGGTAACGCGTCGGCGCGCGCAAGGCTGGAGGAGGCTAAAGTCGATGTCCGCCATCGCATGCTCGGGAGCAAAGGGCTAGGGCATAACAAATTTGCCGTCATTGTGCGCCGCGCCGATGAGCAGGCGCTCAAGATTCTGACGGGTAGCACGAACTGGGCTGCGACCGGCCTCTGCACACAGGTCAACAACGCAATCGTCTTTGACGACGAGACTGTCGCAGGTCTCTTCTACGAGCAGTGGAAGAGGCTGGCCGAGGCCGGCAACGGCTTTCCCGCTGAACTCGTCAAAGGCAACGCCGCGTCGCCTCTTATGGCCGACAACACCGAAGTCTGGTTCACACGCGTCAGAAACCCCATGCCCGCCGGCACGGAGCCGGGCGCCGATCTCGCGGCGTTGATCGACGCGGTGAACAACGCCCGGCGGATGATTCTCTACGTCATGTTCCAGCCGGGGCCGGAGCCTCTGAGCAGCATTATCGAGCGGGCGAAAGAAGAGGGGATGATCGTTAAAGGCGTAGTCAGCACAGTGCCGCAGAGCATCAAGGAGGAGCAGTTCAAGCTGACCGGCACGGACAAAGACGTGAAGGTGTACCGGACAGCCGTGGTGCAGCCAGAGGGGATGGGGTTGAGCTTCTCGGCGTGGGTTGAAGAGGTCACGCGCAAGGAGTTCTTGACGACGAGCACGCACAAGGGCGTCGGGCACGCCATCACTCACTCGAAGATGATCGTTATCGACCCGCTCGATGACGACTGTGTAGTCATCACCGGCTCGCACAACTTCTCCAAGGCGGCCAGCGAAAAGAATGACGAGAACTTCGTCATCGTCCGCGGGAACCGTGCGCTCGCCGAAGCCTACTCCATCGCGTGCCTCTCGACGTATGGGCACTACCGTTGGCGCGCCTACGTGAAAGATAAGACGAAGGCAAACAAACCGATCTGGGATCACCTGTCGAGCGACCCTGAGTGGCAGCAGGAGTGCCTGACGCCCGAGGTCAAGCAGACGCTCTCGGCTTGGTGCCCCTGAGCCAGCCCTGTTGCGGAAAATGAATTGGAGCGGGTGAGGTGCCTATACCATTCGTCATTAGAAGCGGTCTCATAAATACCCGTGCTGGCATTTCGGCATGGCACGAGGCGAAGAACTAACCGACGAGCAATGGGCTATTTTAGCCCCACTAATACCCGAACCGCCGCGCCGCGAAAACGGACGGGGCAGACCGTGGAGAGACACCCGCGAAGGTATCATCGGCGTCCTCTGGATTCTGAGGTCGGGCGCACGCCGGCAAGATTTACCCGACCGCTTTCCGCCGTACCAGACTTGCCACGGAAGATTCCAGCAGTGGTCACACGACGTCACGCTGCGGCGCGTGCTCGAAGCCTTAGCTGAAGACCTGTGCCAGCGCGGGGCGAATTTGTGCAAAGCCCACTAGGACATAAATACATTATCGGACTCAGCCTATAGTAGTGGTTAAATAATTTAAAGAGGGCGCGTGAGGTTTAACCTCACGCGCCCTCTTTTTGCTTCTCTTTTCCGCGTCCGTTAGGGCTGACCGAACCTTAAGCGGTACTCGGTGGAGTTCATGAAGCCGTTGACCATGATGCGCACGTTGTTCGGGTCTTGGTTGATGACTCTGAGCCACGCCTGATAGCCGTCTTCTTCCGGTGTGCGGCGCAGGTAGCCGTAGTATTGCATTGCCACGAACGCTTTGTTGTACTCGGCGGCTCCGACCTCGTCGGATTCCACGAAGGCTCGTAGAACCTGCGCCCGCGTGAGCGATTGCGCGCCGGGCGTGCCCAGACGGCCGATCAGATTCGCGCGGGTCAGGAGGACTTTAGCTCCGCCTTCGGGGTCGGCGGGGTCTGGCGCGGTGATTTCCCGCAACCCGTAACGGTCGAGCAAGGCATCGACGAAGGCGGCATCGCCGAGCGCGTCGTAGAGTCGCTTGAACTCAGGGCGCCGGGTGAAGTTGACGGGGTGCGCGGCACGCTTCCGGTAGACCTCTTCGCCCGTCGCCCCGGTTACGCTTCGCATGTCTATGATGATCTCTTCGTAGGCGGGTCTCCGGTCGAAGGCCACGCGGTAGAACGTAAAGGCGTAGAAACCCTTCAGGCGGAACTCCGGCGAACCGAAGAAGGATTGCGAGACGATGATGCGGTCGCACAAGGCCGACGGACTCTGCGAATCGAGGTTGAAGATGTCGGCGCAATTGTTCAAGACGCCCGACCACGGCTCGCGCGGCTCCGGCTCCCTGGAGAGGAAGTCAAGATACTGCATGCGGACGAAGAAGGGCGTCTCCAGCACGGGGTTCGGCGCGCCGGGTGCATCCGTGTCCGTGATGGTCAGGGTGGCGGTGGTTCGCGCGCCCGGCGCCGCGCCGACGAGATTGAAGAGACGGAGTTGCACCTTCTCCGCTCCTTCAACGTGTGCATCGTCCACGAGCGAGATGCTGAACGTGCGGCTCTGCTCGCCTGGCGCGAAGGTAATAGTATCGACGGCGGTCGCGTAGTCGCAGCGGGCGAAGGCCACGCCGGGCAAGGTCGTCGTGTCGTCGCACCTGACGGCGGCGGGGTCGTCCGTCGTCGCGTAATCCACGCTGGCGGCGTTGACGGTCGTGCCCGTGCGCGTGACGGTGATGATGGCGCTCCCGGCGCTTTCGTCGGAATCGAAATTCGCGACGCTGAACTGGAGCGTGGCCGGCACGGTGACCGAGATGAAGTCGGCCGTAGTGATGTCGGCGGATAAGCCGTCGAAACGCAGTTGCGCCGGCTGGAAGACATGATCGGCTTTCGAGGGCGTGATGACGTAGTCGCCGCCGGCGGGCAGGTCGCGCAGGAAGAACTGGCCGTCGGCGGCGGTCTGCGTGGTGGCGGACTGCGAGCCGCTCAACGTGATCGTCACATCGCCGACGCCGTTCCCGCTTTCGTCCCTCACCCGGCCGCCGATCAACAGGGGAGGAATCGGAGTGTCGTCGTCGCGGATCGTGCCCAAGCCCTGAGCGTCCGCGAGGGTCGCGTTAAGCGGATTGCTCAGGTTGACGAAGAATTGCTCGTCCGCTTCCGGCGTCGTGTCCCCAATGATCTTCACGGTCAGAGGTTTGGACGTTTCGCCGACGTTGAAATCGATGAAGCTGGAATTTTGCGCCGGGGTGAAATCGCTTCCGGCGGTGGCGGTTCCGTTGGCCGTCGCGTAATTGACCCTGACGTACTTGCCGCTCGGTGCAGACAAGGTGACGTTGAAGACGGCGTCCTTGAACCCGGAATTCCCTTCCGTCACGCTCGCGTCGCCGACCGAGATGGCGGGCGGTTCGTCGTCGTCAACGATGGTGATCTGGTTGGTGGCTAAGACGGTCGCGTGGGTCGGATTGGTGAGCAGCAGGCGGAAAGTCTCGTCCACCTCGTCTATGATGTCGCCGTTGATGGACACCTGCACGGCTTGCGCTCTGGTGCCGGGCGCGAACGTCAGGGTTCCCGAGGCGGGCTGGAAATCGCTCCCGCCGAGGGCGCTTCCGGCGGACGTGCCGAAGTCGACCGTGACCGTCCGCCCCGTGGCCGCCGAGAGATTGACCATGACGGGCACGCTCACCATCCCCGCGTTGCCCTCGACGAAACGATGTCTCTCAATCGAGAGGGTGAGCGGCGTGTTGCTGTCGAAGATGCTGAGAACGGCGACGCTCTTTCCGCCGATAGTCTCCGGCTCGTCCGCCGTCAAGGCGAGCGTGATCTTCTCCTCCGGTTCGAGCGCGCCGTCCTCGAAAATCGGCACGGTAAAAGTCTTACTCGTCTCGCCGTCGGCGAAAGTCAGCGTGCCGGAGACGGCGGTGTAATCGCTCCCGGCGGTGGCCGTCCGGTCGGCGGTCGAGTAATTCACCGTCAACGCGCCCCGGCCGCCGCCCACACGATGGACGGCGATCTGCGCCTGCAAGACATCCTCCAGCACTTGATAGGTGAACTCGCCGAACTCCAGGCTGCCGCGCGCCTCGCCCGCTTGACAGGGCGAAAACTCGGACGTGTTGCCGGCCGGGTCGGTGGCGGTCATGGTCAGGACGCGTTCCGGATCGAGCGCGAGCGGCGCGCTTGAGCTAAACACAGCCGCGCCGGTCGCATCGGTTGTCGCTTCAAAGGCATGGAAGAATTGCGCTCCCTCGCCGCTGCCCGTCGCGTCGCACGCGCTGTTGGAAAAGACTTCAATGATGAACACGGTGTTCGGCTGGCTGTTGAGCGTGCCTTCGATGTTCGTGCTCTGCGCGCCGCGTGTGACGGCGTTGAGAAGGGGAAAATTCTGCAACCGGTTCGCCCCGGTATCCGCGTCGTTCGCGTCGTTCGGCGTGACGCCGTCCTGAGAGAGATCGATGCCGAGACCGGCGTTCGAGAAGATGCGATTGCGCCGGATGGCGTTGTTGATGCTCGTCTGCGATAGGGCGACGCCGGCGAGGCCGTTGAAGGCGATGACGTTGGGCGCGCCCGCGCCGCTGCCCCCGATGGTATTGCCGGACGAGTAGAAGAAGTGGATGCCGTTGTGAGTGTTCGGGAGCGGCGCGGTTCCGGAAGCGTTCGTCCCGATAAAGTTTCCCTGGACGACAATGCCGACGGGCCCCGGTAAGACCAGCCCGCCCATCTGGATGCCGGTTTCATTGCCGGAGATGACATTGCGCGCGGCGGCGGTCGTCCCGCCGATGACGCTCCGCGAAGCGGAGACCATCACGCCATGACGATTGCCGAGCGGCAGGTTGCCGTTCACATCCGTGCCGATGTAGTTGCCGACGACCGTTATTTGACTGCCGTCGCTGTCGAGGTGGACGCCGGCCTCAAGGTTGCCGGAAATGAGGTTGCGCGCTCCCGTTTCGGTTCCGCCGATGACCACGCCGCTGTTGGCGACAACGCCCATGCCGTTCCCGATCTGCGCCGTGCCCGCCGCGTTCGTGCCGATGTAATTGCCTTGAATCTTGAGTGCGGTGCCATCCCCGAAGCCGAAACTCGTTCTGATGCCCGTCCCGTTTCCCGAAATGATGTTGCGCGCGACGGGCGTCGTCCCACCGATGAGGCTGCCCGCGCCTCCGCTGAAGTGGATGCCGACCGAGTTACGAACCTTCGCGTTACCGGAAACATCCGTGCCGATGTAGTTGCCCTGAACAATCGTCTTCGGCCCGGCGATCTTGACGCCCTCGCCATTGTTGCCGGAGATGATATTGCGTGCCCCCGGCTCGGCGCCGCCGATGACGTTGTCGCTCGACCCGGCGCTGTTGTAGCTGAACACCTCGATGCCGATGCCGTTGCCGAGCATGCCCACGCCCGCCGCATCCGTGCCGATGAAGTTGCCCCTGATCAGGTTCGACGAGCCGCGCACCGAGATGCCGGAGGCGAGGTTGCCGGAGATGACGTTGCGCGCCGCCGTTGTACCGCCGATCAGGTTCGACGAACTGTCGCTGAGGACGATGCCGCCGCCCCGGTTGGCCTGCGCTTTAGCGCCCGCCGGGTCGAGGCCGATCACGTTGCCTTCGATGCGATTGTGGCCGCCGGTCTGGAGCAGGATGCCGCTCTCCGGGAAGCGGTTGATCGCCAGCCCGCGCACGGTGCTGTGGCCGGCCGTAATCTTCAACCCGCTCGTGCTGAGGCCGACTTTGCTCCCGTCGAGTTCGATGAGCGGAGCGCCATTGAAGCCGGGCTGCGTCGCGGCGTCGATGACGACCTGCTCCGTCACCGTCGGGAGCGGAGAGGTCGGGCTGATGGTCTGCACGCCGGGTTGCGGGATATTGAAGATGATCGTGTTCGCGCCGGCCGTGGCGTTGGCGTCGAGGATGGCTTGCCGCAGCGAACCCGCGCCGTGATTGTTGGTGTTGACAACGACGAAGTCGAGGCGCGTCCCCGTGAAGTCGGCCGTTTGGTTCGCGTCGAGATTAACGATTGACCGGCTCGGCGGGCTGAAGCTGAAGCCGAGGAGCGAAGGCGTCACCGTGTAATTGCCGTTCCCCGGCGCGGTGAACGCGTAGACGCCGTTCTCGTCGGTGGTCGTAAACTCGATCTGCGAGCCGCCGAGGCTGACCCGAACCCCGCCGAGCGGCGCGCCGTCGCTTTCGACGATGCGCCCGCCGATGGTGTAAAAGGCGGCGGTCGAAGCGTTGGACACGAAGTCGAGCGTCCGGTCGGCGTTCAGATTATCGAAGGTCTGACTCTGCGGCGCGAAGGTGAAGCCGGGTCGCGACGCGCTGACCGTGTAGCTGCCGCCCCGCTGCAAGTTTTCGAACGCGTAGCGGCCGTCGCTCGCCGTGATGACGGAATCCGCGCGCGCGCCGCTAATGGTGATCTTGACGCCGGTTTGCGGCACTCCCTGCGCGTCGGATACCCGGCCGCTGATTCTGAATGAATTTGCCAGCTTGGCGATGAAAGCATCGGCGAAGCCGCGGTTGACGGGCTGGTAGGCATCCGGCGTGACCGGGAAATCCTGCGTGCGCGTCGAGCCGGTGACGTAGGCGTTGCCCTCGGCGTCGGTGGCGATGCCGTAACCGGCGTCGTTGGTGTCGTCGCCCCCGCTCGCGTGCGCCCGGCCGCCGCCGAGATAGGTGGAATAGAGGAGCGCCGTGCCCGCCGCGTTGACCTTCGTGACGAAGGCGTCCTCGTCGGTTCCGAAAGGATTGCCCGCCGTAAAAATCGTGTTGGTGTCGCGCGGGTCGATGACTAATTTCCCGGCTCCGTAAAAGAGATTGTTGCCGCGTTCCTTCCAGGTCGCGCCGCCGTCGGAGCTGCGGAGCACACGGCTACCGGGGCTGGACGCGTTGGCCGAAACGACATAGACCGTCGCCGGGTTTGCCGGATCGACGGAGATCGCACCAGATCGGACGTTGCCGAGCAAGGCCACCCAGGTCGTGCCGCTGTCGACGCTCTTGAAGACGCCGCCGCCCGCGCTCACGTAGAGGGTCGTCGGGGTGACAGGGTCGATGGCGATGAGATTGTTATAGGGCGAGGGGAGGCCGGTATTGATCGCGCGCCAGGTCGCGCCGCTGTCCGTGCTGCGAAAGACGCCGCCGCCGGATGAGCTTTCCGAGGCGTAGATGATCGACGGATTCTCCGGGTCGATCACGAACGCGATGGTGAAGCTGGTGGTGGTATTGATGCGCGTCCAATTCGTGCCGCCGTTCGTGCTGCGGAAGATGCCGAAGTTATTCGTCGCGTAGAGGGTGGTCGGCGTGACCGGATCAAGCGTGAGCGTAGTGACATCGCCCCCGATGTAACCGTCGTTGATGCGCGTCCAACTCGCGCCGCCGTTCGTGCTTTTGAAAACGCCTTCGCCGCCGGTGCTACCGTTGAAGCGGGTTCCCGCGTAGATAGTGGAAGGTGTTTTCGGGTCGATGGCGAGGCACGACATCTGGCGCGAAGTGAGACCGGAGTTGATCGCGTTCCAGTTGCGCCCGCCGTCAATGCTTTGATAGACGCCCTCCGCCGTCGCGGCGTAGACGTTCGACGAATTAGACGGATCGACGACGATATCGACGATGCCGAGTCCGCTCAGACCATAGTTGTCATTGCTCCAACTCGCGCCGCCGTTCGCGCTCCTGAAGAGGCTGCTCTTGTTTTTCAACGCGCCCGCGACGATGGGGAAATTGGTCGCGGAGGTCGTGCCGACGATGTAGGCGTTGGCCTCCGCGTCGAGCGCGACGCCGCGCGCGCGGTCGGCCGCGCCGCTGCCTCCGAAGGTTGAAGAATAGACGAGGCCGGAGCCGGATGGATTCAGCTTCGCGGCGAACGCATCGGAACCCGACAGCCCGGAGACCGGCTGGAATCGCGTGACGACGGGAAAGTTCGACGCCTCTGTGTACCCGACCACATAGGCGTGTCCCGCGCCGTCCACGGCGATGCCGAGTCCGGTATCCACGCTGCTCGATCCGCCGAGGTAAGTGGAATAGATGAAGGACGCGCCCGCCGGGTCTATTTTGGTGACGAAGGCATCGCCGCCGCCAGTGGTCTGGAACGCGCCGGGGGTGACGGGGAAATTCGCCGAGGCGGCTCCCGTGACGTAGGCGTTGCCGGACGCATCCACCGCCACGCCTCCCGCTTCGTCTCCGCCGCCCCCGCCGAGGTAGGTGGAATAGACGAGCGACGCGCCGGACGGAGCGAACTTCGTGATGAAGGCGTCGCTCGTGCCGGAGAGGGCGGCCTGCCGTGCATTGAGCGTGGGGAAGTTGGACGAATCGGTGTTGCCCACGACGACGGCATGACCGCCGCCATCGACGGCGACGCTCGTGGCGGATTCGTAATTCGTGCCGCCCAGGTAAGTGGAATAGACGAGAGCGTTCCCCGCGGCGTTGAGTTTGAAGAGGTAGCCGTCGTATTCAAACGCCTCGGAGGAACTCGTCCCGGCATAAAGCGTGGAGGCCGCGGGCTGGGTCGCGACCAGCGCGTTGACGCGTAAAGTCCACAATCCCCGGTGGACGGCGAGCCAGTTCGCGCCGCCGTTCGTCGTCTTGATGACGCCGCCGCCCGTCGTCGCCGCGTAGACGGTCGAGGGCGTCGCCGCGCTGACGATCAAATCGCTGATCTGAAAGTTCGGGACGCCGTTGTTGACCGCCGACCAGGTGCCGCCGCCGTTGGTGCTTTTGAAGATCGTCCCGCCGCTCAGGCCGTAACCCGTCCCGGCGTAAACGGTGGAGGAGTTCGTCGGGTCAACGGCGATGGCCGTCACGTACCCGGCGTTGCTGCCGGTGAATCCGCTGTTGGCGGCCGACCACGTCGCGCCCCCGTCGATGCTTTTGTAAAGACCGCCACCGAAAGTCCCCGCGTAGAGCGTGCTGGGCGTCAAGGGGTCGAGGGCGAGCGCCTGGATGTTGCTGTTGGTCAAACCGGTCTTGCTGAGCGTCCAGGTCACGCCGCCGTCGGCGCTCGTGTAGAGGCCGCCGCTCGTGCCGAGATAGATCATCTGGGCGTTCGCCGGGTGGAACAATATCTCACGCACGGCCGGGGCGAACGAGTTGAGCGTGACCTGATTCCAGTTCACGCCACCGTCGATGCTCTTGAATAAGCCGGTGTTGAGCGAGCCGGCGTAGAGCGTGGCGGGCGCATTGGGAGCGACGGCCAGCGTCGTGACCGACGGGGGGGTGGCGCTGGGATTGGCCGCCCTTTGCCAGTTAGCCCCCGCGTCGGTGCTTTGGTAGACGCCGGTATAAGTTCCGGCGTAAATCGTCGCCGGATTTGTCGGGTCAACCGCGAGCGAATAAACGTCGCGGTCGAGACCCGTCACGTTGTTGACCCATTGCTGCGCGCCGTCGCTGCTCTTGTATAGGCTGGTCTTGCTTTTGAACGCGTTCACCGTCGGAAAGTCGTTCGCGTCGGTGCGACCCACGACGTAAGCGTTGCGCGAGGCATCGAGGGCGATGCCATAGCCGATGTTGCCGCTGCGACTGCCGCTGACGTAAGTCGAATAGACGAGCGCGCTGCCCCCAGGGTTCAGCTTGGTGACGAAAGCGTGGCCGCCTGAACTGTTCTGCGCGTTGAAGGTCGTGCCGGTGACGGGGAACGCGGAGGAGCCGGTCGTGCCGGTGACGTAAGCGTTGCCATCGACATCGACGGCGATGCCGAACCCGGTCTCGCTGGAACTCGCGCCGAGATAAGTCGAATAAGAAAGGATCGGATCGATGACGAGCGGTTTGCTCGCGTCGAAGTCTTCGATTTCGAAGCCCACCTCGTTGCGGCTCTTGATCGCGTAGCGACCCTCGACCTGTCGCCGCGTCCCGTCGTCCGCCAGTTGAAAGACGACGGGGCGGTGCATGGACACTTCGCCCCCGGCAACACCGAGCGTCAATTCACCCGCCTGGTTGACCGCCAGCCGCTCGCTGCCTTCGAAGCGGAGTTTGATCACGCGCGGATCGACGCCCGGCGCAACCACGAAGTCGTATTCGAGCTGACCCTGGTTGCCGTAATAGACGAGGTCGATACCGCGGTAAACGTCCCTGTATTGCACCTTCGCATAGAGCGCGATGTCGGTCTGCCACTTCGCCGGATCGCTGCCGATGAAATAGTTGATCTTCCCCGCCAGTTCTTCCAGTCCCTCGATCTTCGGGTCGCCCTTTGCGCCCACCAGCTTCATGCGCAGCACCGCCCCGCCCGCGCTTGCCGTCGCGCCCGTGACGGAAGTGCCCTTCCCTTCGGACGCAGTGGCCGCCTTGCCGGCCAGAGCCAGCACGGCCTCGTCGGGGGTCAAAAACAGATCGTAGCCCTGACCACGCGAAGCGAACCTCACCCGCGAATCGAACTGTCCGGCGTTCAACTCGAAACTCAGGGGCAACTTTCCGTAGTTCGCTTTAACTCGCGATTCGAGCGCCCCGGCGGGCGTGGTTGAAATCGACGACGCGGCGTTCCGCGCGCCGGCGGCGAAGGCACGCTGGTGCGACCTGAATATCGAGCCGCACACGATGCCGGCAGTGACCAGCAGCAGTCCGGAGAACAGAAAGAGCCGTCGCCCGCCGCACTTATACGCAGACTGATAGATATTTTTGGGGGTAGGCATGATCGGTAATCTTTCTTTCTGTGTAAAGAGTGTCGCGGTTCCGGGGCTTTTTTAGTTAGAGTCGGGACTGTCCGCGGCTGCTGTTGAGACTGTAGGATGCAGGATACCTCTGACTGTGAGGAAAGCGGCCGACACATGCGAAACGGGCAGATACTACCATAACTTGCGCCCTGATGTCTTCATGCACGCGGAATCCCTGAAGTGTTGTTCGCCGGGCGACACTCACGGCCTCACAACGGGCGGCTGCGGCCACATCGCCTCGGCTCCTGGCGCGCGCTTCTCTGTGTTGATACCGCCAAGCGAAACGGCGGGCTGTCATGCGCATGACAGCCCGCCGTTTCGGTTATGGAATGAATGGACAGCTTGAAGCCGCCGCGTTTGGTTTATCTCGTCGTCCCGTATGACACGTTGGAGTAAGCGGAGTTACCCGAAGCGTTGTAGGCGTAGACGCGATAGCCGTAGGTGACACCTCTTGACTGTTCATCTCGCCGCCCAGCCGGAGTTCAAGGGAAAGAGACCTCTTCGTAAGCGCCCAGTCCTAAGTTATCCACGACATGAACGACAAGGTTCACGTGCTTCCTGATTCGCGGCCAGCTCGTTGTCATTAGCACGACCACGCCGAGCCTCCGGTCTGACAGGTTCTGCTGGTAACGAAGGTTCTGGTCTGTGGTCACGAAGGCGTCGAAACCTTCGGCTTCAGCACGGGCAAGGAGGTCGCCGTTCTTGAGGTCACTCCAGCCTCGTTCGTGGGCAGTCTCAACGGTGTGGCGCGGCAGGTGATTTCGCAAGGGGACGGGAGTCCCTTGATCGAAGAGAAGCTTCATCACTAGGCTGCCTGGCGACCCGATTGCAGGCTCTGGATGGCATACTTAAGGACGGCCTCCACCTGCTCGCGGGTGACGCCGGGAAACCACGATAGGAAGTCGGAGACTGTGGCACCGCCCTCCAGGTTCTCGAACAGCGCGACAACGGGGATGCGGGTGCCGCGGAAGACCCACGCGCCGCTCACCTTTTCCGAATCCCGCTCGACGGCGGGGCATGAAGACCAATCCATCATGACTCTATTGTATCGCCATACTTTTGTTTGTTCTAGACATTTACGTCGAATATAAGGTGTCGTTGATATGGAGCAGTCTATTGGTGCGCGAGATTGCTCGCGTCTGCGGAGACGCAAGCCATTCTGAGCCTATGCCGCCTCTGGAGGCTCTGTCTCCTCCGGTTTCCGCTTGCCGTGTGTCTGTTGATGCTGCTGCTGTATGGTTTGGATTAAAGTCTTCAGCTCATCGGATTCAGAGTATGCTTGCCGAATCGAATTGCTGACGACACGCCAGCCTCTGGGAGTGAGGCGTCCGGTCGAATCGGCCGCGCGAGTGAGTTACTACAGGACGGCGGTTCATCTCTATTTGTTAATCAGCACGATGTCGCCGATTTCGGTTCCGCGCTCGGCGACAAACATCTTGCCGTCGGGCGACCAGGCAAAACGAAAAATCGTCTCGGAGGTAAAATTCGTTAATTGCTTTGCCGGGCTTCCGTCCAAAGGTTGCAGCCAAATATTCGAGACGCCGTCGCGGTTATCGATAAAGGTCAAGCCGCGTCCGTCCGGCGTCCAGCGAATTCCCGCTTCGACGAACGTTGTCGGAGGTCTATCGAACACTTTAACAGGTTCGCCGCCGTCGAACGGGAGAACGGCGAGTTTGGAATACGTCTCCACCTGCGCGCGATAGAAGCAGGCGATAAAGCGTCCGTCCGGCGAGACGCGCGGGACTGCTGCTATTTTATCCGACAGTCGAATAGCCGCTTCGCTGCCTCCAAGCGAAGTCTTCCACAACGTTGGCGAGTCTTTAATAACGGACATGTACACGACCCAGCGTCCGTCGGGCGAGATGTCAGGGCGCAGGTCGAAACCGCCGTTGGTTAATTGCGCGCGGTCGCCGTTAGCGAGATTCATTTTCCACAAGTTCTGTGTGGCGTCGGCGGCTTTTGAGACATACACCACGGTGCGCCCGTCGTCCGAAACCGTCGGCTCGAAGTTCGCGCCGGCGGTGGTCGTTAATTGTTTCCGGTCGCTCCCGTCGGCGTTCATCAACCACACGTCTTCTTTTCCGCTCGCCGTCGAACCGTAAATAATTTTGTCGTCCCGCAACCATTCGACGCCTAACGTCCAGCCCAAATCTTTGCTGTTACCGGAAAGAATCCGGACGGCTTCGCTTGATCTATCGCCCGGTGCGATCCACAGATTCGCGATGCGACGATGGAGGATCGTCACGAGCGACTTCATATCGGCGGAGACGCCGGCACTCGAATAACTATTCAAATCTTTGGTGATCGCGCGCGTCGCGCCGCCGGGGTAATCTATTTGCCACAATTGATGGGCGAGCAGCGAAGCATTATCGCGTGCGGCAACGATTAAACCTGTTCCGTCCGCCAACCACTCAATCGCTTGAATTGCGTCCCACTGACGAGTTTTGAAGATTGTTTGCTTGCCGTCGGCCACCTGCACTTCGACCAGAGAAGCCGTCGTGCTCGCCGATTTAGAGGTTTGGATTCTCGCCGTAAAGATAATGATCTTACCGTCAGGCGACCAGGCAGGCGCGGCGTCGGTCATCCAGTGAACGCCCGGATAGACGACAAGTTGTCGTTGCTCCGCGTCGTCGAGGTTGGCGATTATCAAATGCGCTTCCTTGCGGCTTAAATCATTTAGCACAAACGCGAACCGCCTCTTGTCCGGCGCGAAAGTGATTTGGCTGTCAATGTCCGTCAGAATCTTGCGCGCCGCCCCGCCCAGCACCGGAACCTGATACAAGCCACTCGTCGCCAAGTCCTTACCGTATTTGACATAGAAAATCGAGTTGCTATCAGGAGAGAAAGTAATCCCTACGAAATGGTCGCCGCTTGGCTGCACGATTTCTATTCCGCCCGCCATTTCTACCTGCCTGACCCACAAACTCTCTTGTCCGCGCTCGCTCTGTATGTAAGCGACATATTTGCCGTCGGGCGACACGGCGGCGCGCAAAACTTGTCCGGTGTTGGTGAGCTGGGTGGTGCGCGTGAGCGGCGACGGTGTCGCAAAATCGGAGGCCGCCTTGTTTATGCGCGTAAACCTAAAAACTCCTGCCGCAACTGCGACGGCAAGCAGAAGCATCACCGGCACCAGCAATTTGGTTTGAAAATTAAAACGCGCGCTCTGTTTCGGCGGGTGTAAATCGCGGCGTCTCGCGGTCGGTGAATTTGACGCTGCACCCGCCGCGACGTTTACGGTCGAGAAATCTCTCCCCTCATTATCGCTTGCTCCGGCGTCTTCGCTTGCGGCGTCAACCGTTTCCGCGTTGCCGATTTCCGCATCACTAATTTCCGCGTCGCCGATCTTCTCGCCGACGGCGATGTTGCGTGGCGCGGCTCCGTGCTGTCCGATTTCCGGCCTGGCATTGGTCACGCCGTCAATCGCTTTAACGTCGGCGACAAAACGGTAGCCGTGCTTCGGCACGGTTTCAATAAATTGATTTCCGGTGGGATGCTGACCTAAAGCTTTCCGCAACGTAAAAACATTTTGCGCAATCGTGGATTCTTCGACGAAAGCATCCGTCCAAATCTCTTCCAGCAATTCATCTTTGCTGACGACGTGGCCGCTCCGCCGCACCAGCACCGCCAGGGTATCGAAAGCCTTCGGAGTCAGAGGCACAGGTTCGCCGTCGCGCAGTAAAAGCCGTCTCCCCAAATCCAAAGTGAAGTTTCCGAAATTGAAACACCGCGCTGTGGTTTCGTTACTCACCGTTTAATAAATCCTTTAATAAAACCTTTCAAGAAAATTTGATGTCGTTTCAAGCCTGATTTTAAAGATTTTCAGCCGCCTTCATATCTACACTCCGCGTTGCGAGGTTTCGATGCAAAAGTGGAATTAGTGTCCAACAGTTGATCGAGCGAGTTTCCACTGACTCACCATGCCGGGGTACTAGCAGACTTTTGCATCGAAGCCGCCCTGTGAGATGAAAGTTTAAACATATCGCTAGATGCTTGACGGGCATCAAGGGATGTCAAAACCAACCTTATTTCGCGCGCAAACTAAACCTCTAGAGATTAGCGGAAGGGGTCGGAATAATCATAAAAAACGAAGTCTATCGAACCTACTGTAGACGGTCTTGTCGCTCCCGGTCTTGATAAGAAGGGTAGTCCAAACGCAAAGTTGCCCTCTTTACTAGTGATGTTGCTGCTGTTTGTTCTGCGCCCGGCCATGGCCGCGGCGCAGGCGGTTTCGGGGATCACCGGTTCTTTAAGTACGCCGCGTGAGATTCAGTTTGCCGTTCGTTACGATTTTTAGTCGTGACGAACAGGTTGAGTTAAATGCTCTACGGCACGGCAACAGGCGGCGAGGAGCGACGGCAGCCTTCCGACGGGCAACAGGTGCTTGTATTGATTTACGGAATGTTACGCGCGGCTGTTTTCGCTTTTGTGCTCGTGGCCTCGTCTCACTCCGCTGTGGGACAGGGCGTTAAGGCTCCGTCCCTGACGCTCAAGAGCATCGAGGGGCGGACAGTACGACTGAGCGACTACCGGGGCAAGGTGGTGCTCATTAATTTCTGGGCGACGTGGTGCCCGCCGTGCCGCGCGGAAATGCCCGATCTCGTCAAACTCCAACGTGAGTATGGAAAAGACGGTCTGCAAATCATCGGCGTCACCTATCCGCCTGAGCGGCCGGCGCGCGTGCGGGAGTTTGCGCGAAGGCTGAAGGTCAACTACCCCGTCGTGCTCGGAACGCGCGCGACGAAAGCCGGGTTCAGCCCGGATGAGACATTACCGCTGACGGTTATCATCGACCGCGAAGGAAAGATTCGCGGCGCCATCGCGGGGATTCTGCTCCCCGCAGAGTTCGACCTACACATCAAGCCGCTGTTACAACGGCGAGCATCAGAAAGAGAGACGAATCATGTTCAGAAGAATCAGTAACTTTGCGGTCGCTTGCGCGATGGCGCTCGCCCTCGGCCTGACGACGGCATTTGCCGCCACCAAGACGACGACGCTGCGCGTCACGGGCATGAAGTGCAACCAGTGCTCCTCTTCCGTCGCCAAGGCGCTCAAGGCCGTTGCCGGCGTGCAGGAAGCGGAAGTCAGTGTCGAGCAGGGTCAAGTCGTGATCACCTATGACGATGAGAAAGTGACTGAGACGAAACTGCGCGAGGTTATCAACGGCACCGGATTCAAAGTCGCCGAGTAAAGGGAAAAGGTAGCTCATCATCTCCGCAACGTCCCGCGGCATTCCGGCTGCTTCTCTGTTTTGCGGAGACTTACACAGTTCAGGAGGTCTCGCATGAAAATCAGAAGTTTACTATTCGCGTTCATCCTATCCGCGCTGTTCTTCTCCGGGGGAATGTTTTCGGCCACCCAGGCCCAGACTCTCGACCAAACCCTGAGCGGTTGTAACGGCGCGGCTCCTCTCAGAACCATTCAGGCAACCCCCTCCAACTACAAGTCGCTGATCGCGGGGCTGCTCCCCGGCGACCGTCTCCTGCTCGCCGCCGGCACTTACACCCAGGGACTCAACCTCTGGTACAAGAACGGCGAGCCGGGCAAGTGCATCGTCATCGAGGGGCCTGCCAGCGGCTCGCCCGCCGTGTTCACGGGCAGCGACACTTGGAACATCGTGAGCTTCAGTGATTCGAGCTACATCGCCGTGCGCAACCTGTCGCTCGACGGCCAGAACAAGGCGGGCGACGGCGTCAAGGCCGAGGCGGGTTCCGTGTACGCTCACCACATCCTGATCGAGGGGTTGAGCTTCAAGAATTTCAACCCGAATGGGCTAAGGGTGGGCATCAGCACCAAGTGCCCGGCCTGGAACTGGGTCATTCGCCGCAATACGATCACCAGCACGGGCACGGGGCTGTACATCGGCGGATCCTCCGGCGAGTTCGAGCACACCAACTTTCTAGTCGAGCACAATCTCATCCATGGAACTATAGAATACAACGCCCAGTTCAAGCACCAACTCGGCCGCAACACCTCAATCGGCGTCCCGGCGTCGGGCACGACGATCATCCGCCACAACGTCTTCAGCATGGAGACCGGCTCGATCTCCGGCGCCGACGCGCGGCCGAACCTTCTCGTGGGTCACTGGCCGACCTCCGGCGCCGGCTCCTCCGACATTTACCAGATTTACGGGAACCTCTTCTACCAGAACCCTTACGAAAGCCTGTTCCAGGGTGAGGGCAACCTCGCCTTCCACGACAACCTGCTGGTGAAACGCACCGGCGGGGCGGTGCGTATCCAGCCTCACAACCACGTGCCGAGGCGGATCGACATCTTCAACAACACCGTGGTCGCCCCCGGCACCGGCATCTACATCACGGGCGCCGACCCCGCCTACCCGCAACGCGTCGTCGGCAACGCCGTCTTCGCCGGCACGCCCCTGACCGGCGGCCAGCAGAGCAACAACGTGACGGGTAGCTACACCGCGGCATCCACCTACCTCAACAACCCCATGGCGGCTTTGGGATCGGGACTCGACCTCTACCCGAAGACCGGCCAACTCCAGGGCGCCGCCATCGACTACTCCGCCTTCACCGGCCTGATGGAGTGGAACCGTGATTTCAACAGCCGGGCGCGGGTCGAGACCTATCGGGGTGCATATTCGGGGGATGGCGTGAACCCCGGATGGACGCCCGCGCTGGCGATCAAGCCGGAGCCGTCCGCGGGCAACCAGCCGCCCCCGGCCTGCACTTCCATCTCGGACGTGGAGCCGAACAACACCATGACCGCGCCGCAGTCGATCTCAGGGAGCTGCAACCAAATATCCGGCACGTTCCTCAACGACTCAAGCACGCAGAGAAGCGACTACTTTCGCCTGAACCTGCCGGCGGGTCGCACGGTGACGGCGTTGCTCAACGGCCTCACGGTGGACTACGACCTCGAAATCTACGACGCGGCGGGAAACTGGGTAGGGTCTTCGTATAACGGCGGCGCGACCTCGGAACAGGCATCTTGGACTAATACAGGCGCCTCGGCCATCAACGTTTACATTCACGTCTATCGCGCCTCGTCAACGCGAACAACCTATCAACTTAAGGTCAGCTACCCGACGGACTCGACCTGCACTTCCATCTCGGATGTGGAGCCGAACAACACCATGACCGCGCCGCAGTCGATCTCAGGGAGTTGCAACCAAATATCCGGCACGTTCCTCAACGACTCAAGCACGCAGCGGAGCGACTACTTTCGCCTGAGCCTGCCGGCGGGTCGCACGGTGACGGCGTTGCTCAACGGCCTCACGGTGGACTACGATCTCGAAATCTACGACGCGGCCGGGAACTGGGTAGGGTCTTCGTATAACGGCGGCGCGACCTCGGAACAGGCATCTTGGACTAATACAGGCGCCTCGGCCATCGACGTTTACATTCACGTCTATCGCGCCTCATCGACGCAAACGACTTACCAGCTTAAGGTCAGCTACTGACCTGACCGCGCGCGCCCCTCATCCGAGGGGCGCGCACGCGTTGGGCTGACCTCTTCCAAGCAGATTGCGTGAGCGGAGGAACGCTGCAAGTCGGGTTGCATGCTGTTTTCAGGTGGCGGAGTGGAAAGGCTGCTGGCCGGTGCCCCACTCTTTCACTGTGCCGATGGCGCCTCGAAACCGCACTTTCTTAAAATCAATAAGTTGAGGGCTGCTGGTTGGACGCGCCCGTGACGCTGCGGAGCCTTCGCGCCATCACGCTTAACAGGCCGGACGCCATCGACGGGGCAGTGTGAAGCGCGTCGAGGAAGGCTGTGCCGTCGATGTGCAGCATCCGCGCCCCTTCGTCGCCGGCTAAGATGGTAGCAGCCCGCGGGGCAGGGTCGAGCACAGCCATCTCCCCCAGGACGCTCCCGGCGCTTTCGACGGAGACAACGGAGGACGAAACTCCCTCGCCGCGAACGACCCGCGCATCCCCTTCCAAGATGATGAAGACTTGATCACCACGGTCGCCCTCGGAGCAAACGACCGCCCCGGCAGGGTAAGACTCGGACTCGCACGAAAGCGCAAGCTCATAGAGTTCTTCGGGGTCAAGCGTCGAGAACAGTTCGACCGCGTGGAGAGTTACCATCTTCTCAATGGTCGTCGGCGCGCCGCCGGAGGGGCTGCCCTCCCGCACGCCCGACTCGATTGAAGTAACCACCTCTCGCACGGGAAGGTATTCGTCCCCCTTGAGGCGTTCCAACGTCTCTCCCTCCAGAGCGCCGCGACGGGAGAGCATGAGGATAGAAGTTGCCCTGATATATGGGTCAACGCTACTCGTGTAGATCAGCAGCAGGTCGTCGAGTGGGGAGGTCTCATAATCGGCAACCGAGAGGTAGACGCTCGTCAGGTATTCGCCTACCGACGGCGCGGCGAATCGGCTCAACTCCTCCACGCCCGCCCGCCGCTCTGAATGATCCCCGTCCGACAGCTTCCGGCAAGCCGCCTCCACGTCTCCCTCATCCGTAGCTAACCCGATGACGTTCAGAAGCCGCCCGACCCCCGTGTCTCGTCGGCGACGCAAGAGGTGCGAGAGAAAATTGTTCAGGGGCGACGGCTCCGCATCCAGTTTGCGGACGCTGGCCGCAGCCCTCTCGATCACGTGCAACTCCTCGGCGAGCCGCGCGGCCAGTATCCTTTCACCCCCGACCAGTTTATCCAGCACCGCGTCGTGCTCAGCTTTGGTCACGCGGTACTCCTTGCGCAGCCGCGAGACGAAGTCGCCGTCCGACACGTCCTCGTTCGCCGGAGCGTTGACGACGTAGTCGCCGAGGGCGCGCTCGTAAGATTTGAGCTGCAAGAATTTTTCGGGCGAAAGGTGTCGTGTGGGGTCGCCCAGCAGGGCGCGCTCGTCGGCGGCGAGCGCGGCCATGACCTTGTCGTGGTCGGCCTTTTTTACGTCGAGCTGCTGCCGCAGCAGTTCGAGCTTCTGCACGTCCTCCCGCGAGACGAAACCTTCCGAGAGCGCGTCGCGCACAGCCTCCTGATAAATCTCCAGCACGCGCGCGGCG
>DASQNL010000325.1:0-5975 GCA_035644995.1 Pyrinomonadaceae bacterium
CGGCCTTCCTCCCGGAGTTGACGGCGGCCGGTTCCGAAGAACAAGCGCGCGCTTAGAACGGACGAGTCGCGGCCTTGAAGACGCCGCCCGCAACATCTCAGCCCACACCTTACCTGACGGGAACAGCGAGCACATGCAGGAGATAACCACCGGCTTCACGGCGCATGACGAAAAGGGCGGCGCGCCGCGTCCATTGCCAGCAGCCACGGGAGACGCGCCGCGCCACCTCATCGCGCTGCCCGGCGGCGATTGGTCTTTATGGCGTTGGCTGTGCCTGCGCGGAGCCGGCTTCCCGGCGTCGGGAGTGCTGGTGCTCGCCGCGCCGGAGAGCGCGGCGGCGGCCGACCGTCTCCTCGACGCCGAAGAGGCGGTCGAAAGCGCGCGGGCTGACGCGCTCACGGCCGTCAACGCCGCGCTCGACGAGTTGCGCGGGCGCGAGCATTGGGACGACCCGGCGCAACGCGATCCGCTGCTCAAGGCGTTGCGCGCGCTCAAGTCCGACAAGCAGCCGCGGCCGCTCGCGGAAGGGAGCCGGGCGGCGACGGAAGTGGAGACGCTGCGCGCCGCCATCGAGGCGCGCGACGAGGCGCGCCGCGCCGTGCAGGCGGCCTTGACGAGCGGGGTGGCCGAGGCCACACGGACATTGCGGCGCGTCGCCTCGAACGACCGCTTCCGCGAGGCCGTCATCTGGCAGAACCGGCGCGCCTATCACACCGGACTCAGGCAGTTGTTGCGGAAGGATGCGGAGGCCGCCGGTCGCGGGTCGAAGCAACGGCAGTATGAATCGCTCGTCGCCAGCTATCTCCAGCGTTACTCGGTGAAGAACGACACCATCGGGTTTTTCGGGCCGGTCGGCTGGGGGCGGTTCGTCGATGAGGGCGCGGCCATCACGGCCGAGCCGGGCGCGGGGGGCGGCATCGTCGAGTCGCGCCGGGTATATTTCGAGGGATGGGGCATCGACGTGCTGGCCGAGCAGTTGAGCGCGCACAAAGTTTTCGCGCCGTGGTTCTGCCCGCGCGCGCTACCTTTCGTCCGCATCGACGGCAACGTGCTGCACCTGAGCATCGGGCAGCTATTGAAGTTGAGCGCGGGGCAGGCCGCCGTCATCGCGCGCTGCAACGGCGAGCGGACGGCGAAAGAGATCGCGGCCGAGTTAATCGCCGCCGACGCGCCCCTCTTCCAGCGCGAGGAGCAGGTTTTTCAGGCTTTGGAGCAGTTGAACAATTGGGGGCTGATCACCTGGACGGCCGAAATTCCGGTCTGCCAGTACCCGGAGAAGGTGTTGCGCCGGATCATCGAGCGGGTGGAGGACGAGAACTTGCGCGCGCCCGCGCTCAAAGTGCTCGACGAGGTGGAGGCGGGGCGGGCGGCCGTCGCCGCCGCCGCGGGCGACCCCGACCGGCTCGACGCCGCGCTCGACGACGCCGAGGCCACCTTCACGCGGCTCACCGGCGCGTCCGTCACCAAGTCGGAAGGGCAGATGTACGCAGCGCGCACCCTCGTCTACGAAGACTGTCGCCGCGACGTTGAACTGCGCGTCGGCCCGGAGGTGTTGGCCGAACTCGGCCCCGCGCTCTCGCTGTTGCTGACGAGCGCGCGCTGGTACACATACGAGGTTGCCAAACTCTACCGGCGCGCCTTCCGCCGCATCTACGCCGAGTTGTCGAAGAAGGCCAACTCGAAACAGGTCAGCGCGGTCGACTTCTGGATCGTCGCGCATCCGCTCGTCCACAATCAGGATGCGCGGCTCGCCGGCACGCTGATCCCGCAGATGCAGCGGCAGTGGACTGAAGTGCTGGGGCTGCAACCCGGCCAGCGGCGCGTCGCCCTGCGCAGCGAGGATGTGCGCGCGAAAGTGGAGTCGGTTTTCGCCGCGCCCCGCGCGGGCTGGTCGGCCGCCCGCTATCACAGCCCCGACGTGATGATCGCGGCCGAGAGCGCGGAGGCCGTGCGGCGCGGCGATTACCAACTCGTCCTCGGCGAGTTTCACCTCGGCGTCAACACCCTGCGCGGCCTCTGCTTCATGTCGCAGCACCCCGCGCCCGGAGAGATTTACGAGTGCCTGGAGGCCGACTTCCCCAGGCCGCGCCTCGTCCCGATGACGCCTAAGTCCTGGCCGCAGTTGACGGCGCGCACGCTGCCCGTCTTCGTCACGCCCAAAGACTACCGCCTGCAAGTGACGAGCGACTCTTTCTCCGACCTGCCCGCGCAATCGCTTCCGATCTCGTCTCTCTACCTGGAAGAGACCGCGGAGGGGTTGATGATCCGCAGCCACGACGGGCGCATCAACAGCGAAGCCGTCGAAGCGTTCGGCGAAATCCTCTCGTCGCAGGTGGTCGGCGGGATGAAGGTGACGCCGTCGGGCAAGCGCGCGCCGCGCGTGACGATTGACCGGCTCGTGCTGTCGCGCGAGACGTGGCGTTTCACTCCCGACGAGATCGACTTTGCCGCCACCCGCGACGAGGCGGAACGATTCGTCGTCGCGCGGCGTTGGGCGCGCCGTCACGAGTTGCCGCGCTTCGTCTTCGTCTCGGCTCCGGTCGAGGTGAAGCCGTTCTACGTGGATTTCGACAGCCCTGCTTTCATCGACATCCTCGCCAAGGTGGTGCGCCGCACCATCGAGAGCCAAGATCGGAACGCCGTTATCACGATTTCGGAGATGTTGCCCACCCCGCAGCAACTCTGGCTCCCGGATTCGGCCGGCCAACTCTACACCAGCGAACTGCGCATCGTCGCCGTTGACCCCCAGACTTGAGCGTCCGGCCTCGGCCGTCGCGCGAGCGAAACCCCAGATGAGTGAAGTCTCGAAGAGAATCGCCAACCTCTCTCCCGCGAAGCTGGAGCTACTGGCGCAGCTTCTCAAAAAGAAGGGCGGCGCGGGCGCGGCGGCGACCGGCTCGGTCATCGCGCGGCGGCCTGACCCCGGCGCGCCCGCGCCGCTCTCGCACGCGCAACAGCGGCTCTGGCTGCTCGACCAATTGTACGCGGGCGAAGCGGCCTTCAACATCGCGGCGGCCGTGCGCCTCAAGGGCGCGCTCGATGCCGGTGCGTTGGCGCGCAGTTTGAGCGAGATCGTCCGTCGCCACGAGGCGTTGCGCACGACCTTTCACGCCACGCCCGCCGGGCCGACGCAGATCGTCAACTCCTCCTTCGCCCTGCCGCTGCCGCTCACAGACCTGCGCCACTACGAAGAGGCCGAACGGCAGCGCGAGGCGGCGCGGCTCGCCGACGAAGAAGCGCGGCGTCCTTTCGACCTCGCGCGCGGCCCGCTCGTTCGCGCCGCGCTGCTGCGCCTCGCGGACGAGTTGCACGTTCTCCTGCTCACGATGCATCACATCGTTTCGGACGGGCAATCGATGGGCGTGGTCGTGCGTGAGTTGGGCGCGCTCTACGCGGCCGACTGCGCCGGTCGGCCGTCGCCGCTCGCAGACCTTCCCATCCAGTACGCCGACTTCGCCGCGTGGCAGCAGGAGCCGGCGCAACGCGACGCGCTCCGCACGCAACTCGATTACTGGGTGCGCACGCTCGAAGACGCGCCGCGCGTGCTCGAACTCCCGGCCGACTACGCGCGCCCGCGCCTGCAAAGTTTCCACGGCGCGTCGGCGACGAAGACGATTCCGCCCGCCGTCGGGCAGTCGCTCCACGAGTTGGCGCGCAGCGAGGGCGCAACCCTCTACATGACGTTGCTCGCGGCCTTCTCCCTCCTGTTGCACCGCTACACGGGGCTGAACGACATCGTCGTCGGCGCGCCCATCGCGGGACGCAATCGCCCGGAGACGGAAGACCTCATCGGCTGTTTCCTCAACTCGCTGGCGTTTCGCATCGACCTCAAGGGGCGCGCGACCTTCCGCGAGTTGCTGCGCGGCGTGCGCGAAACCACGCTCGCCGCCTACTCGCATCAGGACGTGCCGTTCGAGATGCTGATCGAGAGCTTGCAGGTTGAGCGCGACCTGAGCCGCACGCCGCTCTTTCAGGTCTTCTTCAACATGCCGAACGTCCCGCAGGAAGTGACGCTCGCCGGACTCGAAGTCGAACTGCTGCCGATGCCCGAAAGCGGTTCGAAGTTCGACCTCACGCTCTACGTGCAGGAGGACGAGAGCGGCGCGATCCGCGTCACGGCCAGCTACAGCACAGACCTCTTCAAGGAGTCGCGCATCGAGGAACTGCTGCGGCAGTATCAACATCTCCTGACGCAGGTCGCGGCGCGGGCTGACGAGCGGCTGGTCGGCTATTCGCTGGTGACGCCGGAAGCGGCGCGCATTCTCCCCGACCCGACGGCCGCGCTCGACGGCGGCTGGCTCGGCTCGGCCGCCGAACTCTTCACGCGCCAGGCCAAGCGCGTGCCGGAGCGGACGGCCGTGAAAGACCCACGCGAATCGTGGACATACCGCGAGTTGGACGAGCGCAGCAACCAGTTGGCTCAGTATCTCGTGGCGCACGGCGTCGGCCATGAAGACGTGGTCGCCATCTACGCGCACCGCAGCGCGCCGCTCGTCTGGGCGACCATCGGCGTCTTGAAGGCGGGCGCGGCCTTCGTGATGCTCGACCCGTCATACCCGGCGGCGCGTTTGATCGACTGTCTGGACATCGCCGCCCCGCGTGCGTGGCTCCAACTGACGGGCGCGGGCGCGTTGCCTCCCATGCTCGAAGCCTACGTCGAGGCGGCCGGCTTTTGTTGCCGGCTCTCGCTCGCCCCGCGCGGCGACGCCGCCGCCGCCGATGATCCGCTCCACGGCGCGCCAATTGGCGGCGTCGATGTCGTCGTCGCCCCGGACGATTTGGCCTACATCGCCTTCACCTCCGGTTCCACCGGGCGGCCGAAAGGCATCGCCGGTCGTCATAGCCCGCTCACACACTTTCTGCCCTGGGTGGCGGAGACTTTCGACCTGCGAGACACGGATCGCTTCACCATGCTCTCCGGACTCTCGCACGACCCCCTGCACCGCGACATCTTCACGCCGCTGTTGCTCGGCGCGACCCTCTGCATCCCCGACCCGGACGACATCGGCGCGCCCGGCAAACTGCCGCGCTGGATGCGCCGCGAGGCGTTGAGCATCGCGCACCTGACGCCCGCCATGGCGCAATTGCTGACGGAAGAGACGCCGGGCGCGCAACTGCTGCCCGTCGAGTCGCTGCGTTACACCTTCCTCGTCGGCGACGTGCTGACGCGTCAAGACGTGTCGCGCCTGCGCCGCCTCGCGCCCTCCGTCACCTGCGTCAACTACTTCGGGACGACCGAGACGCAACGCGCCGTCAGTTATCACGTGACGGATCACGGCGCGGACGCGCAGCAAGATTCCGACGGATGCGCCGCGAAAGAGGTGCTGCCGCTAGGGCGCGGCATCAAGGACGTGCAACTGCTGGTTCTGAACGCGACGGGAGCTTTGGCGGGCTGCGGCGAGGTCGGGGAGATTTACATGCGCAGCCCGCACCTCGCGCGCGGTTATGTCGGCGACGAAGCTCTCACCGCCGAGCGTTTCCTCCCCAACCATTTCACCCGCGCGGAAGGCGACCGGCTCTATCGCACCGGCGACCTCGGACGCTATCTGCCCGACGGTCAGGTCGAGCCGATGGGACGCGCCGATCATCAGGTGAAGGTGCGCGGCTTCCGCATCGAGTTGGGCGAAGTGGAGGCCGCGCTGCGGTCGCTCGCCGGAGTCGGGGCGTGCGCCGTGGTGGCGGCCGGGGAAGGCGCGGGTCGTCGCCTCGTCGGTTACGTGGTGCGGACGGGCGACGCGTCCGCCGCGGGTGACGAAGGATGGGAGCGCGGGATGCGCGAGGCTTTGCGGGAGCGTCTGCCGGATTACATGGTGCCGGGGCTGCTCGTCGAGTTGGAAGCGTTGCCGGTGACGCCGAACGGGAAGGTGAATCGCAAGGCCTTAGCCGAAAGAGCGGCGGGCGAGACATCGAGGGAGACGGGGCGCGCGGGCGCGGGCGAAGCGGGTCAGACGGAGTTGGAGCAGAGCTTGTGCCGG
>DASQNL010000326.1:0-7179 GCA_035644995.1 Pyrinomonadaceae bacterium
AACGTTCCAAACTGATCTTCGGCGGGCGTCGGCTGTCGCCTTATCTGCGCCCACACTTCGTCACCGAAACCGACTTCGCGCGCATCCAGAGCATTTGCGAAGTCGTCTGGAGCGCGATCCAGAAGGTGAAAGACGCGGCCGTCGGCAACGACGAGTTGCTTGACGAACTGGGCATCACCGAGGTGGAGCGCGACCTCGTCTCGATTGATCCCGGCTACACGGCCGTCTCGCCGACCGCCCGGCTCGATTCGTTTCTGACCGAAGACGCCTATAGCTTCGTCGAACTCAACGGCGAAAGCCCCGCCGGGATCGCTTACGTTGACGCCGCCTACACGATCTTCTCACAGTTGCCCGTGATGAAACGTTTCGGCGAGCGTTACAACGTGCGCCCGCTTTACGGTCGCCATCTCATGCTCGAAGTCTTGCTGCGCGCTTACGCCGAATATCTCGGCCGCGAGCCGGAGCGCAAACCGCTCATCGCCATCATCGACCTCAAAGATTTGCCGACGCAGAAAGAGTTTGAACTGTTTCAGGAATACTTCGAGAGCGAAGGCTACCGGGCTATCGTCTGCTCGCCGCAGGAGTTGGAATTCAGCGGCGGGCGGCTGCGCTGCGGCGCGGACGAAATCGACATCGTTTACAAGCGTCTGCTCGTCAACGAGTACATTCCGATCATGGGGGAGTTTCCCGCGCTGCTCGATGCCTATCGCGCGGGCGCGGTCTGCATGGTCAACAGTTTCCGCTCCAAGTTGATTCACAAAAAAGCCCTCTTCGCCGTGCTCACCAACGAACGCTACGCGCACCTCTTCACGGAAGCCGAGCGCGCGGCCATTCGCGCGCACGTTCCCTGGACGCGCAAAGTGCGCGCCGAACGCACCGATCATTACGGCGAACAGATCGACCTGCTCGAATTTGCCGCCAACTCGCGCGACCGGCTCGTCTTGAAACCCAACGACGACTACGGCGGCCACGGCATCTACATCGGCTGGAACACCGACGAGATCGCCTGGGACGAAGCCCTGCGCCACGCGCTCTCGAACGGCGACTACCTGCTACAGGAACGCGTGAGCACGGCGCGCGAACAATTCCCCGCGCTGCAACCCGACGGCACGTTCCAATTTGCCGAGCAACTCGTTGACCTCGACCCGCTCCTGTTCTTCGGCAAGGTCGGTTCGGCCTTCACGCGCCTCTCGTTCAGCGAACTCGCCAACGTCTCATCGGGCGGCGGCATGGTTCCGACGTTCATCATCGAAGAGAAGGCTTGAAGACAGGGCGGCCGTAAAACGTGCGGCGCGCGCACGCGGCGTCGGTTAAGATAAGCGGCGTATAGTCAACTAAACTCGTCCGGCACGGGGAGTCAGAGTATGAGCGAAGAGTTTGGCGCAGAAGCAGAGTCGAATTTGCCCGTGGATGATCGTCGCCAGCACGACCGTTCGCGCCTGATCGTCGATGTGTACTTCGACGGCGCGGACGGCACGGCCGTCGCCAGCACCAAGGACATCAGCCCCGGCGGTCTCTACATGAACACGCAGACGGCGTTGCCCGAAGGCGGCCTGCTCACGCTGCGCCTGCCGTTCACCGGGGGCGACGTGATCGTCAACGCCGAAGTGGTTTACAGCAACCCCGGCCTCGGCGTGGGCGTGCGTTTTCATGGTCTCACCGACAAAGACCGTTCGATCATGCAGCGTGCGCTCGGCGAAACTTGATGAGCGAGCCGGACGCCGCGAAGCTGCGCTGGAACGATTTGCCGGAGACGTTGCGCGCAGACCTGTTTCGGAAACTCGAAGGCTTGTACGGGCACGCGGATGCCGCGACGGCGTTCGACGCGCTCGCCGGAGACAAACAGCAGGCGTTGTTGTTGTTCGCCGACCGCCTGCGCGCGTTGAATTTGTGGCGCGAGATCGAGAGTATTGAAAACATCTACGGAGTGGGCGGCGTGGGGATGAATTTCCGCGCCCGGCGCGGCCTCGGTCGCGCGCTCGCCGCACACGACCGGTTCACGTCGCGCTTCGCCGCGCATGCCGATTGTGCGGAAGGCTTTTTCGAGCGGGGACGCGCTCGCGCCGCGCTCCACCTCCTGCGCACGAAAGGCGACGCGTCGCGCTGGTCAATTCATTTCGACCTGCACGCCCCGGCGGCGACGCCGCTCAGCGCGCTGCGCCATTTTTGGAGCGAGAAGGTGCGCGGCGAGACGCCCGATTGGGAGGCGATCAAGTCCGCGCTCGTCTGAATTGTTGGCTGACGTTGGTGTTCGCGGCGGCGACGGGACGAAAGACGCGTTTGAAGTTTTCATTTTCTTCCCCCTTAGCTGAATCCCAGATCAGGTCTTGCAAGGAGAGCGAAAACTTATGTTCGAGCAATACACGCTTGGCATCGAAGAAGAATTTCAGATCGTTGACCCGAAGACGCGCGAGCTGCGTTCGCACGTCTCCGAGATGCTTGAGGAAGGGAAGATGCTCCTCGGCGAGAAGATCAAGCCGGAGATGATCCAGTCGATGATCGAGGTCGGCACGGGCATCTGTCACAACATTCAGGAGGCGCGCACCGACATCACGAACCTGCGCGCCATCGTCTCATCGCTCGCGCGCAAGAACGGTTTGGAAGTGGTGGCCGCCTCCACCCACCCGATCTCGCAATGGCGCGACCAGAAAATTTACGACGACCCGCATTACACGCTCCTGATCGAGGAACTCCAGATGGTGGCGCGCTCGCTGCTCATCTTCGGCCTCCACGTCCACGTCGGCATCAAAGACCGGGAGCGGCAGATTCACATCATGAACGCCGCGCGCTATTTTCTGCCGCACGTGCTGGCTTTGACCACTTCGTCGCCCTTCTGGCTCGGCATCAACACGGGGCTGAAGTCTTACCGCTCGGAAGTCTTCAAGAAGTTCCCGCGCACCGACATCCCAGACCACTTCGACTCCTACGCCTCGTTCCAGCGTTATATCAAACTTTTGCTCGACACGAATTGCATCACCAACCCGCGGAAAATCTGGTGGGACGTGCGCCCGCACCCCGTTTTCGAGACGCTCGAATTCCGCGTCTGCGACATCCCGACGCGCGTGGACGACACCATCGCCATCGCCGCGCTCTTTCAAGCCATCGTCGCCCGGCTCGATAAATTGATCGAGAAAAATCTCGGCTTCCGCCTCTATCGCCGCGCTTTGATTCAAGAGAACAAGTGGCGCGCGGTGCGCTGGGGCTTGCAGGGCAAGATGATCGACTTCGGTAAGCAGAAGGAAGTGCCGACGCGCGATCTCATCCTCGAACTGCTCGAATTCGTTGACGACGTGCTCGACGATCTCGGTTCGCGCAAGGAGGTCGAACACATCCACACCATCCTCGAACGCGGCACGTCCGCCGACGAGCAGTTGCAAGTCTTCGCCGAGACGAACGAACTCACGGCCGTGGTTGATCGGCTCATTCAGCGCACGATGGAGAACGTGCCCACCATCTGAGGCGGGCGACCTTCAGAGCGCAGATCGCTCACGGCGAAAGCCTCCGATTGGCGGATCGGAGGCTTTCGCTGTTTCGCGTTTGAGTGGGAAACTTAGGCCGTGTGCCTGAGCGATTCGCGCAGGAAGTTTTCGAAGATGATGCGCCCGTCGCGCGACTCGTTCGGGTGCTCCCAGCGCGTCGCGCGCGTCTTGTCCCAATCCTCGAAAGATTTTTCGAGGTGAAATTGCACGGTGTAGATCAATTGCCCGCCCGTGCGCTTCACCATCATCTGGTTGCGGCAGAAATAGGCGGTGGCGAGGAGCTTGAAATCTTCGGGCACGTGGTCGAGTTGCAGCCCGTGATTTTGCCAAACGCGCAGGATGCAGGCTTCGACCGTGTAGTCTTGCCAGATGCCGGAATCGCGGTCGCTGACGCCCTCGAAGATCGGGTCGGCCGGTTCGGTGATGCGGATGAAGCGATACTGGTATTCGAAGGGACGGCCTTCGCGCCGCTCGTGCTGCTCCATGTTGTCGAGCGTTACGACGCGTGCGCCGAAACCCAAGCCGACGAGTTGATGGCCGCCGCAGATGCCCAGCACGGGAATCTTGGTCGTGCGGATAAATCGGCCGAAGTTTTCGATGATGCTCGGATGGTAATAATCGAAGTCGCGGAGCGTGCCGCTCAGCACGATCGCCTGCGGCTGAAACTCGGCGGCCGCCGCGGCGATTTCCGAGACGTGCGCGACCTGCGTTTCGGGACGGATCACGAGGCGCGAGACGTTGTTGCGAATGTTGCCGACGGCCAGACCGGCGATCTGACGTTCGCGCTGGAGATGCGACGAGGCGCGCCGTCCCCATTCGCGCACGGCCATCTCGGACAGGTCGCGCTCGTCGCGCAGCAGGTCGTCGATGATGAGCACGCGAATCGCTTCGATCCGCTTTTCAATCGGCTCGAAGCGGCAAAAGGCGCGTTGATTGAAAGGAAATGGAAGCGGTTCCTCTTGATCGATGGGCGTGATTGTCTCTTTAACTTCTTGCATCATCTTCGATAATTTACCAGTTCGGGGTTTGATGTTCAAACGCCGCGCCGCCGTTGTTTAGTGTTCTGGTTGAATTGTGGAATAAGTGTGCCGGCTCCGGCCTCCGCGATCTCGCGGCGCGCGGCGGCGATAAGAGAATTGCGCAGGCGCGTGCGATAAGCCTGATGGCGCGCGCCCGCCAGATGTTCGATGAGCAGCAACATGCGTTGCCAGCCGGATTCGAGTTCGTCCGCGAGCAGGGAAATTCGCGAGATGTCGTAGGGGACGGCCACTTCGGTGCAGCCGGCGCGGGCGAAAGTTGCGAGGTAACGCGCCGTCGCCAAGTCGGGGCAGGTGATGCGGCGGCGGCCGATCTTCAACTCGACGCCGAGCAGCGTGTGCTGCACGTCAACTTGTTCGGGTCGCACGACGGCGGCGGCGGCCTGTAGCCGGTGAGCGCGCGTGCGCAGGGGCAAAATCCGCCCGCGATAATAGCGCGGCAACCACATCTCGCCGAGCGTCTCCGTGATCTGCTCGGCGAGCGATTCGAGAGAGTCGGCCGCGCGTTTCGGCCGCGCCGGCTCCACGGCCTCCGGCGGCTCGGACGCGTCTTCCCGTTCGGCTATCTTCGTCGCAGACGACATAAAAAGTGGCGGGCGACGAGCCGGAAAATCGTTCAACAGCCGTAAATCGTAAATCGTGAATAGACGAAGTCAGGTTTCATCTATTCACGATTCGCAATTAACGACTTACGTTTTTTCCAGTCACTCGTCACTTCAACTGACTGACCACGGGCGGCGCGGAACGAAAGGCGTCCAGCACCTGACCCGGAAAAATCCCCAGATAAAACACTCCCAGCGCCGTGATGATGATCGCCAGCGCGACGCTGATCGGCACGGCGGGCGCGCTCCAGGCGGTGGAGCGTTCGCGGAAGAACATCACGACGATAAGACGCAGGTAATAGTATACCGAAATCGCCGTGTTGAGCACTCCGATGACGACGAGGGCGACGAAGCCTTGATCGAGCGCGGCGCGAAAGACCATCACTTTGCCCATGAAGCCGGCCGTGAGCGGAATGCCGAGCAGGCTCAGGAGGAAAAGCGTGAGCGCGAAGGAGAGCGCGGGGGCGGTAAACCCGATGCCGTTGTAGTCTTCGATCTCGGTGCGGCGGTCGCCGCTGCGCGCGATGAGGGTGACGACGGCGAATGCGCCGAGATTCATCACGGCGTAGGCCAACAGGTAAAAGGCGACGGCGGCGATGGCATCCGATTGCACGATTTCGTCCGCCGCCTGCCCCGCCGCGACGAAGCCGACGAGCGCGTAGCCCGCGTGTGCGATGGACGAATAGGCCAGCATCCGCTTGACGTTATTCTGCACGAGCGCGGCGAGGTTGCCGACCGTCATCGTGAGTATCGCGAGCAGCCAGATGGCGTTGAGCCATGCGGAATGCAGTTGCGCGGCGTTCGTGGTGGCGGCGATGAAGGGGAAACCGAAGAGGAAGACGCGCATGAAGGCGGCGAAGCCGGAGGCCTTCGGCCCGGCGGCCATAAAGGCCGTGACGGGCGTGGGCGCGCCCTCGTAAACGTCCGGCGTCCAGACGTGGAAGGGAGCGGTGGCGATCTTGAAGCCGAAGCCGACGAGCATCAAGGCCGCGCCCGCGTAGAGCAAGGCCGGGTAGGCCAAGGCGTTCTCCGCGCCGACTCTGAGCGCGAGTTCCTTGATGTTGGTGGTGCCCGCGCCGCCGTTTGCGAGCGACGTGCCGCCGTAGACGAGCGCGATGCCGTAGAGCAGGAACGCCGACGAGAACGAGCCGAGGATGAAATACTTCATCGAAGATTCGTTCGAGCGCAAATCGGTGCGGCGAAAACCGGCCATCACGTAGGTGGCGATGGAGAGCAGTTCGAGGCCGAGGAAGATGATCACGAGGTCGCCGCCCGATGCCATCAACATCATCCCGACGGTGGCGAACAACAGCAACGAATGAAACTCGCCCGCGGGCAAATTTTCCCACTCCACCCAGATCATCGAGATCAGCACGGTGAGCGCGGAGACGATGAGGAAGACGAGCGTGAAAGAGAGCCGCATGCGGTCGAGCACGATCATGCCGTTGAAGGCTTCGCGCGCGATGGTCTGGTCGTCCCACATCAGGGCGCAGACGGCCGCCGCCGCGCCGAGTCCGAGCAGCGAGAGCATCCCCGTCACCCAACGCTGGTTCGAGCGGCGCGTGAAGGCATCGACGAGCATGACCAGCACGCCCGCGACGGCGACGATCATCTCCGGCAGGATGAGCGCGAAATTGATGTCAGGCGATGCGGCCTGAGCGGTTTGGAAGGCGAGACACAAGTTCATCTTTTTAACTCAGCGCGAACCACCGTCGAATGCAAACGGCGCGGCGGCGACGACGACCGGACAGAATTTACGGCAGCGCGGGCAGCGCGCCCGCGTTCTCCTGCGCGCGCAGGAGGGCATCGAGGCGTGCGCGAATAACTTTTTTGTAATCTTCGGGCTGCGGCGTCATGCCCGTGTGTTTCGGGGCGACGAATTTTCCGGCGCGGTCGAAGAAGACGACCATCGGCAGACGGACGCGCTCGCTGAACTGTGCGAAAGCCGTCTTCTCCGGGTCGCGCAGCACCGGAATCGTCATCTTCAGCGACTTGGCGTAGTCGCGCAGCAGTTCGTTGGAAGTCTGCTCGTCGGACTCGATGCTCACCCAGAGGAACTTG
>DASQNL010000327.1:0-3416 GCA_035644995.1 Pyrinomonadaceae bacterium
TCGCGCAGTACAAACTCGTCGCCGCGCGCCCGAACGTCTACGATTCGCACGAAGAAGCGCGGCGCGGCCTGCGTGAACCCTATCGCAAACCCGCGCCGAAACAGGCGGAAGAGAATTGAAGGCCGAAACAGGCGGAAGAGAATTAAAGGTTGTCGGTCGTCCGTGGCCTGTTGCCCGTTGTTTGAGTCCGTGTCACCAACTACCAAACAACGGGCGGAGCAACGGGCAGCAGGCCACGGCGACGGGCAACGAACAGCCAACAGCTAACAGCTAACAGCCAACAGCTAACAGCTAACAGCTAACAACCGACCACGGACAAGGATTGAGGTGAAGCAGTGCAAAAGTATTCGACCGGCGGCGCGGATGAGACGCGACCGCGCCGCTTGTTGTTGTGTCTCGACGGCGTGCCTTACGAAGTGATCAAAGCCGCTAAGTCGCGCGGCCTGTTCGCGCGCTTCGGCGAGCCGTCCGGGCTGCTCTCGCCCTTCCCGACGATGACCAACGTCGCGCTCGCGCAGATGCTCGGCGCGAGCCTACCGCTCGGCTACGAGAGTCTCTACTTCAACAAGGACTCGCAGGAATTGTGCGGCGGCATCCGCAAGTACATCGGCCGCCGCACGCCCGACAAAGTGCCCTCGTCCTACATGGACGAACTCGACTATCAAGAGCCGCTGCCCTTCGAGTTTCTCGTCTACGTCGCGCCCGACGCCGTCTGGCGCGCCGACATGCGACGCTTCCGCGAGAAGTTTCGCGCCGCGCCGCCAGACCGCGACTTCTTCGCCTTCCTCAAAGGCACGGACGGGCTGCTCCACATCCGCGGCCCGCAAAAACTGAACGTCGCCCTCGAATCGCTCGACCGGATTCTCACAGAAATTCAAGCCTACTGCGGCGCGGAGACCGAGATCGTCCTTTTCTCCGACCACGGCATGAACCTCGAAGAGAATCAAAAAATCCACTTGCAGACGCACCTGCGCGCGGGCGGCTACGAAGTCAAGGAACGCTTCGAGCCGGGTCGCGGCAAACGCCGCGTCGCCGCGCCCGCCTTCGGCCTCTGCGGCTACGCCGCCCTCTATTGCGCCGACGAAACCGACCCGGCGGAAGTCGCCGACGCGCTCACGACGCTCGAAGGCGTTGACTTCAGCCTTCACCGCGAAGGCGAGTCGGCGGTCGTCGTGCGCGGCGCGCGCGGCGCGGCGCGCATCACCCGCGAACAGAACGGCCGCGCACGTTACGCTTACGAACAACTCACGGGCGACCCCCTGCAACTCGACGGCGTGCAAAGCGCGCTCCGCGCCGCAGGCCAACTCGACGCGCGCGGCTATGCCCCCGACGCCGACTGGTACGCACGCACCGCCGCGCACACCTACCCCGACGCGCTCGCCAATCTACACAACTCGCTCCACGCCCCGCGCGTGCGCCACACGGCCGACGTGCTCGTCAGTTGCAACGACGGTTACTACTACGGCATGTCCTTCTTCAGCCGCTTCGTCCGCCTCGCCGCCACCCACGGCAACGCCCTGCGCGCCAGTTCCACCGCCTTCCTCATGAGCACTCACCGCCAATTCCCCGCGCACGTCCGCGCGGGCGAAGCCAGACCGCTTTTGCGTGAGTAGTGAGAACAGGTAGATAAGGTAGGCGGAAATCTGAAATGTGAAAAGGCTTGCTTAGCTCTGCTCGTATGCCTGCAAGAAGTCCTCGCGTGGGATACCGGCCTGGGTGCAGATAGTTCGCAAGGTGGAACTCTTCAGATGTGCGTGGTTTGGCAATGTCAGCGGCGTGCGCGTGCCGTCCGGATTGTCACGCACCATCGCGCGTGTGCTCCCGCTCGCGGACGATGCGAAATCCGGGCGACTCCAATGCATTAAGGACGCGCGCCTTCGGAGCATCAACCGGAAACTTACCCACTAAGCGGCGACCCCCGTCTCCGCCACAAATGCTTCCAGCACCGGCGATTCATCTTCCAGCACTTCCGCGCCGAACGTCTCGATATGAAACCGGATGGCCGACTTCACATCCGCCAAAGCCTCTTCGTAAGAATCGCCCGCGCCCACAACCACGCCTTTGAGGCCGAGCGGATAAGCCACGTAACCGTCGGCGTGTTTCTCAATCAAAATCTTTACAGACTTCATCCCATCGCCTCCACAGGGGCATACTATCACACGCAGTAGGAGCCTCTAACGGCCGACTTATACAAGTTACCGGAGAGGACACAAACGGAGATGCTAAGATGCCACGAGAATAAGGCATCTATAGCGAAAGAGGGATTCGAGACTCTTCGTGATGCAATTAAGGATTGGAAGAATTAGCGAGAGATAATGATGATCTTCCTGATCGAGTATGACCGCCGTCGCGGAGAGTTAATTACCTTCAGGTCGTTTGCCGACTCGGAGCGTCGAAATGCTGAAGAGGCACGACTCGACATGGAACTCAAACTCCACCGTGTCGGCACAGAGCATGAGGTCGTCATATTAGAAGCGGCTACCGAAGAGGCTTTGCGGCGCACTCATCGCCGTTACTTTGAGAGTCTATCTGAGCTAGTCAATTCGCCCGCGTAACGTGTTTTGTCTGGGGTGGAAACTCTCACGTCTCTAACGGTCGCTGCCTGAACGTCCGTCCGCCTTCCTTGACCGCCCGCCCGCGTTGCGCGTACAAAACAGTGTATGACTAATCCAGTTGAGGCTGAGCGCGGGCTGGCCGTCGAGACGTTTGGACTCGTGCGGCGGTTTGGGGATTTTACGGCCGTGGACGGGGTGAACTTGCGTGTGGGGCGGGGGCAGTTCTTCGGCTTTTTGGGGCCGAACGGGGCGGGGAAGTCAACGACGATCAAGATGTTGACGGGGCTGCTTGAGCCGACCGGGGGAAGCGTGCGCGTGCTGGGGCGCGACCTGGCGGCGGAGCCGTCGGAGGTGAAGCGGCGGATCGGGGTCGTGCCGGAGGACTTGAATCTGTTCGAGCGTTTGACGGGCGCGGAGATGTTGACGTTTACGGGGCGGATGTATGGTCTGGGGCGCGAGGAGACGACGGAGCGTGCGCGCGAGTTGCTGGCGTTGATGGAGTTGGACGGGGAGCCGAAGAAGTTGGTGGTGGAGTATTCGCACGGGATGAAGAAGAAGTTGTCGCTGGCGTGCTCGCTGATTCACCGGCCGGAGATTCTGTTTCTGGACGAGCCGTTCGAGGGCGTGGACGCGCTCGCTTCGCGGACGCTGAAGGATTTGTTGTTGAAGTTGACGGCGCGTGGCATCACGGTCTTTCTGACATCGCACGTGTTGGAGATCGTCGAGCGTTTGTGTACGCACATCGCGATCATCACGGCGGGGCGATTGGTGGTGGAGGGCGCGCTTGATGAACTGCGGCGCGGGATCGCGCTTGAAGACCCTGACAGGGTCGGAGCAGGCGATGCCGTGTCGCTCGAAGAT
>DASQNL010000328.1:0-9661 GCA_035644995.1 Pyrinomonadaceae bacterium
GTCGGGGTTGCCGTCGAGGTCGAAGCGCACGCCCTGCTGCGGGTGTGTCAGGCGGAAGCCGTCGCCCGCGAGGTCGATGAGGATGGGCGAGTAGCAGGAGCCGAAGCCGTAGATAGTGTAGGGGCAGGCCGTCTCCGGCAGCACGGTGCCGCACTGGTAAGCGGCGGGCGGGTCGGGGCAGATTTCATCTAGAACGCCACTAATGGGTGACTCACAATAATTTGAGGTAAAGTTCCAAGACCATCCACCATCCTCACAATCCGTTTGAGATATATCTGCTATCTGACCACAGAACCACTCACATGACGACTTGAGCCACAGGCAGTCACGTCTTCCATTGGGCGGTAGAGATGTCGGGGTGGCACAGGGTGTTGGGGTTGGACTTGTACAACCCCAACAACTTATCGAATCACTTACATTTGTATCGTCGGGTAGGTCATATGAAACTGCCCAGCCATTGTTTGGTGCTGGCGTGCAAGTACATTTGCAATTGGTTTGTCCTTGAACGCCATTAGTACACTGTGGCCGGGCGCTACGGCTGCGCCCGTCACAATCTCTATAATCGAATGATATTTCGCAGCCTGTATTCTTAAATTCATCTACAATATTTGTTGCCGTGCATTTTTGCTTTATACAATTAGAATTTGTCTGAGAAAATGTTGAGACGGAGAATATTATGATGCATATTAGCGCCAAGAATATTTTCAACTTCATGGGGGTTCTCCATTTCTCGTAGCAAGAAACGCCTTGACGGCATTGATCTACTTCCGTCTTTGAGCCTGCCGGTGAATTTGTTCTCGCAAGGCAGTTTCGCCTTTGCTGCTATGGATGTTGCGCATCCACTGTCTATAGGCTGATGCTCCTATCTCAGCCCAGCCGTTTTCCAACTCTTTGTTAATCGGCAGTTCATCGCTGGACAGAGTTCTGATAACTTTGGCGAGGTTTCGAGGGTCATCTCCATAGCCACTCTCTATCCATTGTTTATAAAGTTCAGCCCCCCTCCTTTTGGAAAGAAGTTCTTTGTACGTTTCAGATTTTTCTATGCCGACGCCGCTCGAATCCTCAAACTCGACAAAAGAAATTTCCACAGCAACGCTCTCAATCTTTTGTCCGTCGTCAAGTGAGTGATTAGTCAAGCGCGGAATAACCCTCTCCTCATAAGGCGCAAAAGGTCTAATCCCCTTAGCCTCCACTATGTCTTGATGAAGTCTGTGATCTACGATCTGCCTTAACAGACATTGGTTCATGTCTGTGAATTTTACCGTCCAGATGATTCCTATCGCAGTAATGTTTCGATTGCTTAGATTCATTAACCGAACAGACGACCTGTCTATGTTATTACCCGTTGTCTGGTACGAAGCCTCGATGACTTCTACAATTTTCTCGCCGGTTTTCGATACCAAATCTTGTTTGAGGGCGGAGTGCGTCTCCGTCGCTCGGCTCGTCTGCTCAGGTCTGTGGTTATCTCGTGAAGAACTTAGAAGCGCGAAGATGTTCTCTGCGTGGGGCAGAGCGTCTTGAGGTGTTTGGCCGGCTTGACCGTTGCGCAAAAGCAGAGTCGAAGCGGCAATAAATACGAAGGTTAGAACAACGAGCAGCAGAGAGGTTTTTCTCATAGCGGTCTCCTTTGGAGATGACCGTACCGGTTGGCGTGAGGCTGACGGAATGTGGAGGATTTCGTCAACACAAGACGAAGGCGACAGCATGAGCTATACGCTCTTTAAATGTGCCTGTCAAGAGCGACTTTGAAGCGGGATTCCGTCGCACCTCCCGGCCGTGGCATTCGCCGTTATCTCGCGTTTCGGGTACACTCTCACTCGCCCCTGTTCCGCACAGTTGCCGTGCAGTTTTCTGATTCGATTCAGAAAGGGGTCTACAAACATTCGATGAACGACGAAACTAAAACCGAGCTTGGAAACTCGCCTTCGCAACGCCCGCGCAGCCCGCGCGTTCCCGTCAATTTCCCCGTCGAACTCGAAGGCCGCTCGCCGGCGGGCGCGCCTTTCAAGGAGAGCGGCGAGGCCGTGCGCGTCTCGCGCGGCGGCGCGACTTTGATCGCCGAAGCCGCCGTCGAGATCGGCGTGATCCTGCGCCTCACGCCCCCCTTCGGCCACCCGCTCGACGCCGAAGTCAACGGCGTCTGGAAGGACGAGGAAGACGGCCGCCAGCGCATCGGCGTCAAACTCCTCGACCCGAACGGTTGGTTCGCGGAGTAGAGATGCAAATTGCCAGCCCCAAACTCTGGAGCGTGCGCGGCTACGAAGAGGCGCACGCCGCCGCTCTCGCCGCGCGCCTCGGCGTCTCGACCGTCGTCGCCGGTCTGCTCGCCGCGCGCGGCATCGACACGGACGAGGCCGCGCGCAAGCTGCTCCACCCGTCCCTCGACCAACTCCACGACCCCTCCCTGATGCTCGGCATGAGCGACGCCGCCGCGCGCGTGCTCCGCGCCGTTGACGCGGGCGAGCAGATTTTAATCTACGGCGACTACGATGTTGACGGCACGACCGGCACCGTCGTCCTGCGCCGCGTGCTGCAACTGCTCGGCGCCGAGACGCGCTTCCACGTCCCGCACCGCTTCACCGAAGGCTACGGCATCCGGCAGGACGTGCTCCAACGCGCCCGCGCCGAAGGCTGCACGCTCGTCATCAGCGTTGACTGCGGCATCCGCGCGCACGAGCCTCTGGAGTGGGCGCGCGCGAACGGCCTCGACGTGATCGTCACGGATCATCACCTGCCCGACGCCGACGAGGGCGCGCCGCCCGCCTTCGCCGTACTCAACCCCAATCAGCGCAATTGCAACTACCCGGACAAACATCTGGCGGGCGTCGGCGTCGCGTTCAAACTCGCGCACGAAGTGTTGCGCCGGCGCGGGCGCGAGAGTTTGGTCAAAGGATTTCTGAAAGTGGTCGCCATCGGCACGGTCGCAGATGTTGCGCCGCTCGTCGGCGAGAATCGAACCATCGTCGCGCTCGGTCTGGCAGACATCGTGAACGCCACGAACCCCGGCTTGCGCGCGCTGTTGGAAGTGGCGGGCTGCGGCGACGGGCGCGACATGCGTTGCAGCGATCTCGGCTTCCGGCTGGGGCCGCGCATCAACGCGGCCGGGCGCATGGACGCCGCGCGCGCCGTCGTCGAACTGTTCGAGACGAACGATCCGGCCGAGGCGCGCCGCCTGGCCGCGCATCTGGACGCGCGCAACCGCGAGCGACAGGTGATGCAGCGCGCCATCACCGCCCGCGCCGTCGCCGAATATGAATCGAGCGGCGACTGTAGCGCGGTCGCCGTCATCGCGGGCGACGGCTGGCATCGCGGCGTGATCGGTCTGGCCGCCTCGCGCATCGCGGAGAAACTGGCGCGCCCCTGCATCGTCATCTCGCTCGAAGGCGACCTCGGACACGGCTCGGCGCGCAGCGTGGAAGGTTATCATTTGCTCGACGGGCTGACCGCCTGCGCCGACCTCTTCGAGACCTTCGGCGGCCACGCGCAAGCCGCCGGTCTCACCATCCGCCGCGAGCGCATTGCCGAACTCCGACGCCGCCTCGACGAGCACGCGCGCCCCTTTTTAGCCGACGGCGCGGAGTGCGCCGCCCTCGTCAAAATCGACGCCGAGTTGCCCGCGAGCGCGCTCACGCCCGCGCTCGCCGACGAACTCGACCGCCTCGAACCCTTCGGCGCGCAGTGGCCGCGCCCCGTCTTCCTCTCGCGCGATCTGCATGTAGTCAGGGAGGCGCGCGTGCTCAAGGAGCGTCACCTGAAGTTTGAAGTGGCGGCGGGGCGGGAGGCGCGCCCGATTGAAGTTCTGTGGTGGGGCGGCGCGGAAGAGGCGGCAGCAACGCCGCGCACCGGCGACCGCATCGAACTGGCCTACGCCGTCGAAACAAACATCTGGCGCGGCGAAAAGCGTTTGCAGTTGATCGTGGAAGACATGAAAAGGCGGTGACGGGTGACAAGTGACGGGTGACAGGATGGAGACAGGGTTTAATCTTGTCACCTGTCACTTGTCACCCGTCACTAAAAACTAGATGCAGGAAGTCAGACGAAGAAGGGCGCCGACATTGATCGGGTTGCGTGCGCGCGCGCCGTTGATTTTGCGCGTGCTGGCGTCGCTTGCGCTCGTCGGCAGTCTGGTTTATGTGGGCGTCGCCTATTATCGCGGGCGCAACAATCGCCCGTTTCGTTTGATTCCGGGCAAGGCCGAGTTGTCGACGACGGTCGAGCGGCGCATCGAGAATTACGAGCGGCGCGTGACGGAGGGGAACCGGCTGACGATGCTCGTGCGCGCCACCCTCGCCACCTCTTACTCGGACGGCCATCACGAACTCGAAAACGCGCACATCGAATATTTCGCGGCCGGGCACGAACTGCCCGACAAGATCGACGCGCGACAGGCGATCTATTTCGTCGAGACGGAGAGCGTGGTCTTCAACGGCAACGTGCAGATCGAGACGCGCGACCGCCTCGTCGTCAAATCCGAGACGGTCAACTACGACGTGAAGAACGAGCACGCCGAAGTGCCCGTCCCCGTGACGTTCGCGCGCGAGAACATCGAGGGGCGTTCCGACGCCGCGGCGGTTGACGCGAAGAATAAGCGGCTCGCCTTGCGCGGCAGCGTCGAGATCAACGTCAAGCCGGAAGCGGCCGGCCAAGCGGCGCAGACGCCGGAGGCCGCCAAGCGTAATCGCCCCGTCAAAATTAGCGCGCCGCGCGCCGATTTCGATCAGGCGCGGATGCACCTCATCTTCAGCGGCGGCGCGACCGCCGAGCAGGACGCGGACATGATGAGCGGCGCGACGCTGTCCGGTCTTCTCAACGAGCAAAAACGCCTGCGACGCATCGAGGCGCGCGGCGATTCTTACCTGCGCACGATGGACGCGGGGCGCGCGGCGGAGGTGCGCGCCGTCAACATGGATTTCAACTTCGACGCGAACCAGCAGTTGCAGGACGCGCTGGCGACCGAGAACGTGCACGCGCGCACGCTCGACGCCGACGCCGAAATGCAACTCAACGCCCCGGCCAGCCTGCACGTTTTGTTCGCGGCGGCAGGCGAGCAGAGTTTGCTCAAAGAGATGCAGGCCGGCGGGCGTTCCGTCATCACGCTCGCCGCGCCGCGCACGCGCGCGAGCGATCCGCAGGCGGCGAATAAAAAGTTGACCGCCAACGCCGTCAACTTGTTCTGGCGCGCGACGGGCAAAGACCTCGAACGCGCGGAGGCCGTCGGCGATGCCGAACTCGTCGTCGAACCCGTGCAGCAGACCGCCCTCGCCGACCGCAAGACGCTGAACGCCGCCCGCTTCGATTGCACTTTCTTCGAGGCCGAAAACCTCGCGCGCGAGTTCAACGCCACGGGCGGCGCGAAGGCCGTGCTGACGCCCGTGCAGCCGGGCACGCCGCGCTCGGTGCGCACCGTCACGTCGCAGAAGATGATCGCCACGTTCGTGCGCGAGACGCAGGACGTGGAACGGCTCGACGCGCAAGGCGACGCGCAGTTCAACGACGCCGACCGCAACGGGCAAGCCGACATCGTCACCTACACGGCCGCCGATGAATGGTTGCGCCTGCGCGGCGGCGCGCCGGTCGTGTGGGATTCGCGCGCCCGCCTCAAAGCCACGGAGATCGATTCGGACACGCGCAAGAAGATTTCCTACGCGCGCGGCAAAGCCCAGACGACTTATTACAGCCAGGAACAGACCAACGGCGCGACGCCCTTCGCGAATGTTAAAAGTCCGGTCTTTCTCGTCTCAAACACGGTCGAGTTTCAACACGACGCAGGGATAGGCATCTACACGGGCGCGGCGCGGGCGTGGCAGGACGATAATTTCGTGAGCGCGAACAAGATCACTCTGCGCCGCGACAACCGGCGCATGGAGGCCGACGGCAACGTGCAGAGCGCGCTCTATCAGGCGCGGCGCAAAGAAGCTGACGGCGCGCGCACGGTCGTGCCCGTCTTCGCCACCTCCGAGCGCATGTTCTACTCGGATACGGATCGGCTGTTGCGCTACGAGGGCGGCGTTGACATCAAGCAGGGCACCGAGCGCATCACCTCCGAGAAGGCCGACGTTTACCTGTTGAAGGGGGCGGGCGAGGTCGAGCGCATGGTGGCCGAGCGCAACGTCGTCGTGACGCAGCCGGGCAAGCGCGGCACGGGCAACTGGGCGCAGTATAGCGCGGCCGACGAGACGGTGATGCTGACGGGCGAACCGGCGCGCGTCGAGGATGCGCAGCAGGGCAACAGCGAGAGCCGCCGCCTGACCGTCTACCTGCGCGAGAACCGCGTCGTCTCCGACAACCCCGGCGGCGCGAATGCGACGGGGCGCGTGCGTTCTTCACATAAGATTAAAAAACAGTAGAGCGTCTATCGAGAGTCGTGAATGGAGCGAAAGCCGCTCCGCTTTTGCTGTCCGCGATTGACGATTCGCGGTTTACCTCTTTTCACGATTTACGATTGACGATTCGCTGTCTTATTCTATTTGCGGTTCGCATGTGAGGGTTCGGCGTGGTGAGGAGCGTGCTGTTGCAGACGGAAGAGATCATCGAATCGGCGGCGAAAGAGACGCGTGCGGAGACGCGCGCGGAGGCGCGCCCCGCGGCGGCCTCGCCCTCGCCGGAGGCGTTGGCGGCGAGCGGCCTCGTGAAGTCTTACGGCAAGCGGCGCGTGGTGGACGGCGTAGCCTTGCACGTCGAGCCGGGCGAGGTGGTCGGGTTGCTCGGCGCGAACGGCGCGGGCAAGACGACCACCTTCTACATGATCATCGGGTTGGAGCGCGCCGACGGCGGGCGCATCCGCCTCGGCGACCGCGACATCACGAAACTGCCGATGTACCTGCGCGCCCGTCTCGGCGTCGGCTACCTGCCGCAAGAGCCTTCCGTCTTTCGCAAGATGACCGTGGCCGAAAACGTGCTCGCCATCCTTGAGACGATGGGACTCAGGCGGCGCGAGCGTTTCAAACGGCTGGAAGAATTGTTGGAGGAGTTCGGCATCGCGCACGTGCGCAACACGCGCGGCGAGGCTCTGTCGGGCGGCGAGCGCAGGCGCACCGAGATCGCGCGCGCGCTGGCGACCGAGCCGCAGTTCATCCTGTTGGACGAGCCGTTCGCCGGAATTGACCCGAAGGCCGTGGACGAAATTCAAAAGATGATCTTATACCTGCGCGGGCGCGGCATCGGGATTTTAATCACCGATCACAACGTGCGCGAGACGCTCGGCGTCACCGACCGCGCCTACATCATGGCCGAAGGGCGCATCTTCCGTTCGGGCGCGCCGCTCGCGCTGACGGAGGATGCGGAAGTGCGGCGTCTCTACCTCGGCGAAAAATTCCGCCTGTGAAGTCGCTGCACGGAAGGGCGCGTTTAGGTTATAATCTCCCCGTCACGCTGCCAAAGCGTTTCAAGTTCATCAACCCGGTAGAGTTTTCAGCTTAGTTTTCATCAGTACAGGTATGTCCGTTAAGCTCACAACCAGTCTTTCGCAACGACTCGTGCTGACGCCGCAACTGCGCCAGCGGATCGAGATGTTGCAAATGACGACCATCGAACTGGGCGAACTGATCCAGCAGCAGTTGCTCGAAAATCCGGTGCTCGAAGAGGTGGTCGCGCAGGAAGAGAAACGCGAGATCGAAGAGCACATCATCGACCAACTCGCGGGCGGCAACACCGATCTCGCCAACGACATGGCGGCGCGCGAAGACATGGCCGCGCGCGAACCCGCCGACATAGATTTGAACGGCAACTCGAACGGCGCGGGCGACCTCTCCACCGTCGAATCCTTGCTCGGCGCACCCGATGCCGCGACGCCCGAAGCGACGGCGGCGACCGGCGAAGAGTTTGAGGGCGAGGCGGCGGAGGGCGGCGAATCGTCGGACGCGTTCGAGGAGATAGATTTCGGGCGCGAGTTTCAGGAATATCTCGACCCGGGCTACAAGACGCAGGAGTTCGAGTACAAGGAAGACGGCCCGACCTTCGAGCAGTTTTTGACGCGCCCCGAATCGCTCTCCGAGCATTTGATGTGGCAACTCAGCATGAGCCACGTGGACGAACGCGTGCTCCCCATCGCCGAAGCCATCATCGGCAACCTCGACCCCGATGGGCGACTTAATGCGACCAACGAAGAACTCGCGCAGTTCGGAAACTGGACGGAAGACGCGGTCGAAGAGGCGCGGCAGATCGTGCTCCGGCTCGACCCCATCGGCTGCGGCGCGCGCGACGTGCGCGAATGTCTCCTCGTCCAACTCGAAGCGGCGGGCGCGGGCAATCGTCTCGCCTGCCAACTCATACGCGAACACCCGCTCACGGATTTGCAGCAGCACAAACTTCATAACCTCTCGAAGCAGATCGGCGTGCCCGTCGAGACGCTGCTCGAAGAACTCGCCTTCATACGCGCGCTCAGCCCGCACCCGGGTCGCCAGTATTCTTCGGAAGAGCCGGTCTTGATCGTGCCCGAAGTCTTTATCGAAAAGGTTGACGACGAGTACGAGATTTACTTTGCTGACGACGGCAGCCCGCGCCTGCGCCTCTCGAACAGTTACCAGCAGATGCTCGGGCAGCCCGACACGTCGAAAGAAACGCGCGACTTCATTAAAGACAAGATGCGTTCGGCGGTCGATCTCCTGCGCAACATAGAGCACCGGCGGCAGACGATCTACCGCGTCGTCGAATGCATCGTGCATCGCCAGCGCGAGTTTCTGGACAAGGGCGTGCAGTTCATCAAGCCGATGATGCTCAAGGATGTGGCCGAGCAGACGGGCATGCACCTTTCGACTATCTCGCGCGTCGTCAACCGCAAGTGGGCGCACACGCCGCAGGGTGTCATCGAACTGCGCCGCTTCTTTACCGAGGGCATGACGAACGAGGACGGCGAAGAGGTTTCGACGCGCATCATCAAATTGCAGATCAAGAAACTGATCGAAGAGGAAGACCCGCACAACCCGATCACGGACGATCAGGTCGTCAAGATTTTGATGAAAGACGGCATGAAGCTGTCGCGCCGCACGGTGGCGAAGTATCGCGACCAGATGCAGATTCCCGGCTCGCGCGAGCGCAAAGCACCGGTTTAAAACAGTGACAAGTGACGAGTGACAAGTGACAAGAAAAAGCCGTAAATCGTGAATCGTAAATCGTAAATAGAGAAAATTTGCTTCTTCTATTCACGATTTACGGTTCACGATTTACTTGTCTTTAACTCGTCACTTGTCACTTGTCACTCGTCACTTTATCTAGGGAGGAGACGCTTTCATGAAATTCGAGTACACGGGGCGGCACGTTGAGGTCACGCCTGCGATCAGGCGGCACGTCGAGGAGCATTTCAGTAAACTCGATCAGATTTTCGACGATTCGACGGCGAGCGCGCACATCATTATCGAGGTGGAGAAGAATCGGCACATGGGCGAAGTGCTCCTGCACTGGCGCGAGCACACGCTGACGGCGCGCGACGTGAACGCGGACATGTATCAGGCTCTCTCTCGCGCGATCTCGAAGATCGAGAAGCAGGCCGTCAAGCTCAAGAAGAAGATCATCGACCGCAAGCAGAGCGCGCAGCCGCTCTCGACGCTCGCGCCCGTCAACGGCAGCGTCGAAGACATGAGCATCGAAGAGGGCGCGCCCGCTTCTGGTCGCATCATAAGCGCGCGCCGCTACGCCGTCAAACCGATGACGCCGGAAGAAGCCG
>DASQNL010000329.1:0-7218 GCA_035644995.1 Pyrinomonadaceae bacterium
GCGACGCCGGAACGCGCCGGCCTAGTAGCGCGAGCACGCCGAGAGCGAAAGCGATGTCGGTCGCCATCGGAATCCCGATTCCGGCCTGCGTCGGCGTCCCCGCATTCAAAACGAAGTGAATCAATGCGGGCAGACAGATACCTCCGAAGGCCGCGCAAATGGGGAGCAGGGCGTCTCTGAAATTCGAGAGTTCGCCGTTATACAGTTCGCGTTCGAGTTCGAGGCCGATCAGCAGAAAGAAGATCGCCATCAGCGCGTCGTTCACCCAGTGCTCGATGCTCAGACCGCCGAGATACACCTGCCAGATGCTCAGGTAGTTTGCGCCGGCAACTGAATTGGCGAGCAGGAGCGAAAGACCCGTTCAGATAATCAGCAGGATGCCGCTCGATTTCTCCGAATCGAAGAACCGCTTGAAGGATTTTGATAATTTTCTTTGGACAACGGCCATAATCGTCTTCCGGTCGAGGTAGTAAGAACGCCTGATTTCTGCACGCGCCGCATCCGCGCCCGCCGTTAGCGGAGCGCACGGTACCCCAATCTGCGATCACTGTCTACTTCTTACGATTGCGGAGCACCTTCGAGAAACAAAAAATGACGAGCGAGATGATCGCCGTCCACGCACTGATCATGAAGACCCACCCGCCGGTCGTCATCTTTACTTCTGCCGCCCGTTGAATGAGAAGGAGAATGCCGATCACCGTCATTGCCATAAATACCACCCTTTCCATAATGTTTGCGTCCGTCATGCAGTGGAAATGGCCGACACCGCTTCGAGCCGGAAGATAGCTCTCCACACCGATTCCCGGCGTGAAGTCGATAGGCCGTTCCTGAGTTGTGTTGATGCCTGACTAGACGAGGGAGGGCGGGGCGCGACCTGAAGGCCGTGATAGCTGCGCGGAGGTTATGAGAAGAGACGCGCGCGTGTGTTGACTTGCAGTTCGCGCGTTGACGGGCTGCGCGGGGGCGTGCCCTGGGGCGTGCGTCGCGGGCGGCGGCGGCTCGGGTTGCAGACTCCCGCGTTTATGAACCTGCGCGATGATTGGCACGCGGAAGCAGGTTGATTCGCCGGGTGCTGGCAGGCGCGAGGCATCGTCCTGACTTTCCTGCGTGGCCGCCGTGGAAAATTCCAGAGAGACCGGCAGCGGCAAGAGGCGCGGCCCGATGTTATCCGAGACGCACAGCGAGACGAGCGCGATGACAACAAGCAAAGCGCGCGGCCCCGTTAATCTCAATCTGGTCGTCCTGAGGATCATTATTAGCGATGCGAACTTTGACGCAAAACATGATTTGACACATAGTAAATACTTAGCTTCGCCGGGCGACGGCTTGCATGCTCCGAAAACTTCGACGCGCGGCGCGGACGGGTTTTTGCCGTCAAACTCAAGCCGTTATCCGCTCCGCATTGTTAAATCTCAACCCTTGCCGCTCAGGTGGCGGTGCGCCGGAGAGTAGGGGCAGTTCGACCGTGAAAGTCGAACCCAACCCTGCGCCCGCGCTTGTCGCGTGGACTGTACCGGAATGCGCTTCGACCAGATGGCGCACAATGGCAAGTCCCAAACCTAACCCGCCGTTCTTTCCTGAGAGAACCGCATCCGCCTGCCTGAAGCGGTCGAAGACGTAAGGCAGAAATTCACGCGGGATGCCTGAGCCGGTGTCGTGGACGATCAGACGCGCATAGCTTCCCGCGCGCTCCAAACGGACTTCGACGTGCCCTGCCTCCGGCGTAAACTTCACCGCGTTCGTGAGCAGATTCCACACCACCTGTCGCAGGCGATCCGCATCTCCGTCTATGTAGCCGACCTCCTGTTCGTATTCGGTATGAAGTTTGATTCGCTTTGCTGCGAGTGACGGCGCGATGGTGTCAATCGCGGTTTCGATCACGGAAACGAGATTGGTCGGGCGCATCTCGACCCGGAACTTTCCGTTCGTGATGCTCGACACGTCCAGGAGGTCTTCGACGAGTTGCTTCTGTACCAGCGCGTTCCGCTCAATGGCTTCGAGAGCGCGTATCCGGGATGCCGTATCCAGAGCGTCTTCCGGCCCTTCATGTTCCCGCTTCAGCATCCGCGCCCATCCGAGTATGACGGCGAGCGGCGTGCGCAATTCGTGCGTGACCATTGCGAGGAACTGATCTTTGGCACGGTTCGCCTGCTCGGCTTCGGCGCGTGCCTGCTGCTCGCGCGCGAGCAACCCGTCGCGCTCGCGTGAAGCGCGTTTGCGCGCCGCGTCGATCCAACTGATCAGCAGCGCGACCATCACGAACACGAGTGCGCTCGTCGTGTTGTCGACGCTCACCTCGAACCCGCCCACCGGCGGGTTGAAAAAGTAATCGACCGTGAAGACCGACAGCGCCGTCGCCAGCAAGCTCGGCAACACGCCCGCGCGCCACGCCGTGATCGCGACGGCGGCGAGAAAGAGGGGCGTCGCTTGCGGCGCGATCCAGCGCCATAAAAGCAACGTCAGGAGCAAGGCCGCACCCACCGTCGCCACGCTCAAGCCGTAACGCCACATCGCGTCGATGAGTTTTGCGCGCACACCTCGCTCCATCCCGCTCCTTCCGCGTTACCCGCGCGATCCTTTCGCCGTCAGTTCGTGAGTTTCTCCGCGCGTGATTACTGCGGCTTGATGCTCGTCTGCGAAGTATCCTTTTGCTGCTGCTTCCGCGAGTAGAGAACGAGCCAGACGACGACTACGAGCAACACGGGGACGGCGATTAAAAAGTACATGATGTTCGGCTCCATGATTTCCCTCCTCTTCCTCGTTTGCCTGCCGACGCTACCGCGCGCGGCTTATTCAAATGGGCGACGCGAATATTCATGGCGCGCCCGTTTCCGACCGTGTTTGAACTTGCGGCCGTTTAACTAATAGCGGAGCGTCGCGCCGACGCCGCCGACATCGGCGAGGAGCGCGGCGTCTTCGATAAACGTGATGTTCGCCCCGATGAGCAATGCGCGCCTCACGAGTTCTTCCCTGACCTTTACTTTCGCGGGCGCGCCGCCGCCGAGCGACGATCCCTTTTGCGACTCATCAACCGGATTGCACCCGGCCAGTCCATTGCCCGCGCATATCGCGTCGCTCGACGCGCTCACGTACAGCTCGTCCACGCGCCCTTGTGATAACGCCGCGAGCGTGTCGTGCGCCCCGATGACGGCCAGCCCGCAGGCACGGTATTCATCCAGCAAACGCTCTACACGCCGGGCGTCCATTTTCGCCTCGTGCGCTTGCAGGGACTCTAAAGTTCGCTCCGCGACGACGTGTTCCGGCGTCGCGATGTCGAGCCGCAAAGTGTCAATCACACGCTCGCTCAAGTGCGGCGGGAATTCTTTTCGCAACGCGGCAAGAACCGTTTCGTCTCCGGCGAGAACGATGTGAGTGACTTTATCTTTCAGCGCCGCCTGTTCGAGCGCGACGACGACTTCTTTCGCGTGATGAAGGTGATAGTTTTTAATGTGCCGCTGGTAACGCGCCTGCGACCATCCGCCCGGTTGTAGGCGGCCGGAGCCGCCATCCTTGATATTCGACTCGCCCGGATTCTCGCCGATGCCGAACACGTAGATGCGCGCCGCGTCCTCGTTTGCGATGAGCGCGGCGTAGCGCGGAAACTCGTCGCTCTGACGGGCGAGCGGGTAGAGGTGCGGCTCGCGGTAAACGTACAATTTGTGTTCGTCGACGGGCGCATCGAGCGAGAAGGTCTCGAAGAAATCGCCCGCGCCGGAGCACGCGAAGATGGCGACGCCGTTTGAGGGCAGCCGAATGTTCTCCATGTAAGCGATGATGCGCGCCGCGTCCGTGTCGAAACTGGCGCGCGCGGGCGACCGCCGGGGGAAGGTCTGCGCCTTTGCTTTGAGTTCACGAAGCACGAACGAAGCTATATACCCGTCGCCGCGACCGTCGGCCTGCGTGTTCAGGTACAGGCTGATGACCGGTAGATCGACGGGTTCAAACGTCGCTAATCTGTCGAGCATTTCTTTTAGCGGCATATAACTCTTCGTCCTTTCACCGCCTCCTCCTCTCCGCCCGCGTGTGCCTGTTATGAACAAACGGGGCGTAAACCTTGATGCCGTATTGAGGGTAAGCGAAGGCGCTGACCGCAGAAACCGTATGAATACCTATGCGGCGTGGGTGTTATTGCCTAATGACGGGTCGGGCGGCGAATCGTCCAGCCGCCCGATGCCGTGCCGTTCGAGCAGGCAGAGGTAACTGAAGGCGAGCGTTTCATCCGCGAGGTGTGCGCCGAGGTCGAGTTCGCGCATGTGGACGCGGTCGGCGAGTCCGGCGAGCGACCAACGCAGGAATTCGCGCAGGGTGTTGCCACGGTGCGGGTACGCATCCTCGTCCCGCTCCATCTCGCGCACCACCTCCACGGAAGTCGCGCCCGTATATTCTTTGCCGTTGCTGTTGAAGACCATGAAAGTTTCTCGTAAGCAGCGGCAACCACACTACCTGCTTTGCGGGTCGGGCGAGACGGCGGAAACACCCACCCGGCGTAGGTGTTTCCGCCTATGAGGGGTCAACGCGCGGCTTGTATAATTCAGAAGTATTTATCTTCTATTCTTGCAGCGTGACAAAGGCTTTTGTGATGCGAACCGCCCTTCGTTCCGACATCGGCGCGAGCGTGCTGCGCTACCTGGTCGCGGTCTGGACGGTGGGACTCGCGTTCGCCGCGACGCTCCTGCTGTCGCCGCTCGTGCCGCCGGGCATCTCGCCGCTTTTCCTGCTGGCCGTGATGATCAGCGCGTGGCGCGGCGGTTCCGGCGCGGGACTGCTCGCCACCGGGCTCTCGGCGCTCGCCAGCGCGTTCATCTTTCTGCCGCCGACCTACTCTCTACGTATTGACCGCGACGATTTGCTGCAACTCGCCGTCTTCACTTTCGCCGCCGTCATCGTCGGAACATTGAGCGCGGCACGCCGGCGCGCGGAAGACGAGCGCGAGGCGCTCTTGGTGCGCGAGCAGGTGGCGCGCGTCGAAGCCGAGCGGGCGAACGCCGTCAAGGACGAGTTTCTCGCCGCCGTCTCGCACGAACTGCGCACGCCGCTGACGACCATCAAGACGCTCACGCGCGTCATGCAACGCCGCGACCCCGGCGAGGCCGAGCGGCGCGAGTATCTCGAAGACATCGCGTCGGAGTGCGACCGGCAAATAGACCTCGTGCATAACCTGCTCGATCTGTCGCGCATCAAAGCGGGCGGCGTGCAGATCAAGCCGCAGCGCGTGGACGCGGGCGAGGTCGTCCGCGCCTGCGAGAAGATCGAGCGCGCCGAGGCGGAAGAACACGGGCACCAATTACTCGTGGAACTGCCGCCGGAGTTGCCTTTCGTCCGGGCGGATCACAGCGCCCTCAGACGCGCTCTCTGCACCATCGCCGAGAACTCCATCAAGTACACGCCGGACGGCGGCTCGATCACCTTTCGCGCTGATAGTGTTGGAGGGAGTGTCATTATCGAAGTCGAAGACACAGGCCGCGGCATTCGCGACGAAGACATGCCGCACATCTTCGATAAGTTCTATCGCGGGCACGCGAAGGGCGTCGGCGCGGAGGGGCTAAGCGAGAACGAACAGGAAGTGCCGGGGATCGGTCTCGGCTTGCACCTCGCGCGCGCGCTCGTCGAGGGGATGAACGGCTCGATTGAAGTTCGCAGCCGTGCCGGTGTGGGCAGCACCTTCCGCCTGCGCTTGCCCGTCTGGAGCGGGGAGTCGAACGGCGACGATGAAGGGGCGGCGTTAAGTCCGGTTGAGACCGCCGCGGCGAACCTGAACGGCGGCGCGACAGAGCGAGGGGAAAAGGCACATGGCTAAACGAATACTCGTCGTTGACGACGAGGCGAAACTGCTGCGCGCGGTCGCCGTCGACTTGCGCGCAGAGGGTTACGACGTGGCGACGGCGCGCAGCGGCGCGGAGGCTCTCGCGCTCGTAGCAAAGAGCCTGCCCGACCTTATCGTCTCGGACATCCGCATGCCCGGCATAGACGGCTACCAACTCGCGCGCCGCCTGCGCGAGAACGCGCGCACGGCGATCATCCCCGTTATTTTCCTCACCGCGAAAGACACCAGCGCCGACCGCATCGAGGGCTTTCGCGCCGGAGTTGATGCCTACATCACCAAGCCGTTCGAGCCGGACGAACTGCTCGTCGTCATCTCAGGCATACTGCGCCGCGTCGAGCGGACGCACGCCGAAATCGCACGCATCGTAGGGCGTCCGGAAGCGGTGGACGAGGAATCGGAATTTATCGACGAAGATTTGACGGAAGCGGAGGCGCGCGTCGCCGGGGCGGTCGCGCGGGGACTCAGCAACAAGGAGATCGCGCAGGAGTTTCGCATCAGCGTCCGCACGGTCGAGCATCACGTCCGGCACATCCTCGCCAAGAAAAACTTTTCCAACCGCGTCGAACTCGCGCTGCACGTCAGAGAGCGCGGAACAAACGGCTGACCGTGCGGGCGAGCCGCACAGGTTCGGCCTGCGAGTGCGAGTTAACGACGAACGGCATTGTCGGCAAGCGATTCAACTTGCCTTTGGGCGGCGCGGGCAGGTTGTCCCGTTCATAGAGCGTCGAGAGTTCCTCATAGCTAAAGAGTTCGGGAACCGCCTGAGCTTGCGCGCCCGCCGGCGCGTGGAGGCAGTGGGCAACGAGCAACCCGACGGCCGCGCACAGCCCGCGCAGCTTCGGGTAACGCACGGGTGCGGACGACAGCGAATGCCGTCCGCCAGAGTGGATGTGTTGAGTCATCTTTGATTCGTCTAGGAGCGGGAAACCGTGGCGTTTCGTCATCCGCCGGTGGCCGCTGTTTACTCCGTTGATGTCTCTCTATGAAAAATTATCATTGCAAATACGATTTCGCCCGCGTGAGTAATGGGCGAAATCGCCTATGCCGCGTAGGTGTTCATACGGTTTCGGGCGGGCGCGCTCTCAGTTAACTTTGAACTCCGGTAAGCAATCCGATGCGGGGATAGCGCTGAGTGCGATTCGCGCGCGCTGAAGGTTCGAGGGGACGGAGGGAGCAGCGTTTGAGTGCAGTAGTTAAAGACCGGTTCTTTTCATCGCGCGGGCTTACGACGGAAAAGGACGGAGAAAGTGGGCGCGAGAGGGGACGAGGGCGGGTGTTGCGATGTCCGGGGTGCGGTCAATCGTGGCTCGTCGTCGGCGCGAGAGTCAACGACACGCACACATGTAAATCATGCGGCCACAGGTTCGTCATCAAGGCGCGCGTGACGGCTGAAT
>DASQNL010000330.1:0-6884 GCA_035644995.1 Pyrinomonadaceae bacterium
ATTAAAGGTAACGGCGCGGAGGCACGGAGCCTCCCGCAAATTATTGCTCTCTCCCTCGTTATCTCCCCGGCCGGTAGGGCTACGTTAAGACGCCTACGGAGACATTCCGTGACTCAAAGCCGCGCGGAGGTGAAACTTCTCGACCGCCGAAAGCGGGAGCCGGTCGTCGTATCTGACGACCGGCTCCCGCTTTCGCATAACCCGTGAGTGCCGGGGCAAGTTTTGACTTTTACCGCTAACTACAGCCGGTCTCCGGTTTCTTCCAGACAACAACCCTTTGCGCCTTGAGCTTCGATTCGGCGTCTTTAACGACGATGATCTGTCTGGGTTTTGGGTTAACGAGCGTCAACACCACTCGCGTGCCGCCTTCGTAGACAAGTTCCTGTTCCTCCTCTTTGTCCTTGTTAACCACGAATGCCTTTGTCCGCTCGGTAAAGCCCACGCCTCCCAGTTCGTAGGTCGCGTGTATAACCTTGTCGGTTCCCTCTTCGCACCTTCGCAGGGTCGGCGCCGTAGAGAGCGCGAGCTTCGTCTCATCGAATACGTATCGGATCGTGTCCTGCTGTGTCCCGTCCTTCTTGAAGGCGGGGTTCTCAACGGCGGCCGTGTTGAGAGCGCCGTCGGGAGTCAGCAGCGTGATCTGGATAGTCTTCTCCGTTTGGAGCGGCGGGAGGCCTCTGAGGGAGATCAAATGCTTCTTGTACGAGTCGGGGTCTGGGGTGGGGGTAGGCGATGCTTGTGGCGAGGTAGTTCCCGGCTGGCTCTGGTCGGTGGCCGGTTGCGCCTTGAAGTCGGGGTTGTCATGCTTCCGCCCGTTGACATAGACGGATTTGACCGAGGTCAGATTCTTCCCCGTGACGACTATGTCCAGCATCCCGTCGTTCTGGAAGACGCCGACCCTCTCGACGGAGACTTCCTGCTCTTTCGTCCCGACCTTCTTGCCGAAGATGTACGGCCAATCCTGAACGTCCCCAAACGTCCTGTACATGTACTTATCGTTCACGAGGATGTTGTCCAGCGATTTGAGGTCTTCGGCCTTGCCGGGGGCGACGAGCGTGATGTTCGGCACCCCTTCATAGTTCTCCTCCATCTCGAAGGTGGCGACGATCTGGCCGGTTCCGACTCGTTCGAAGCTGCCCTTCACCTTCGAGGCCGAGAATTCCGTCTTGATGGCTTCCCCGGCGTTGCTGTCGTCGCGGATGAACGGCTGACCCAGCCCGAGCGACTGCGTGAGCGGCACGCCATTGACCAGCACGCCGATCTGCGACGAGAAGTTCCGCCCGTAGATTGAGACCACTGCCCTCCCGCCCTTCTTGACCGCTTCGTACCTGACCTCCGTCACTCCGAAGTTGTTGTCCTTTACGCCGCCGTCGGGGATGGGGATGATGAACTTTTTGCCGGGGAGACACCCCCGGTTCGTCTCCGGGAAGACGCCCGCCCACGCGGCGTCGTTGAAGCTAGTGGGCTGCGGTGACGAACGGGGGAAGTAACAGCCCTTCGATTCCATGATGATGGAGGTAGTATCCTCCGGCACGATGACGATGGCATAAGTGGTTCTGACGCCGGAGAGCAGGCGGCGCGTGCCGGGCATCGGGTTGAACGTCCAACCGAATTCGCGCCCGCCCTTGCCGAAGGCCGAAGAGTAAAGCTCCTGCTGGATGAATTGCGAATACTGCTCTCGCTCGCGCTGGTAGTTGCCCCCGGCGCCGAAGCCGGAGATGAGCTGGAAGACGCCTTTAAAGGAGTAGGCGCTGTTCCTCAGCTTGAGATCGTTGACGTTGAGCGAGCTCTGCCGCGGGAACAAGTCAACGACCCGCACCACACGGTTCTCCGCACCGGCCGCGACCTTTAAATTGCTGTGCGTGGACTGGTCGAGGTCAACCACGTTCTGCGAGAACGCCTCCAAAGGCATGATCAGGTCATAGAAGACCTCTTCGAGGTAAAGGCGACGAAACGTCGGCGAGTTGGGCGGGAGAAGCGTTTGCAGACGGGTCACGGAACGCTCTCCAATGTCTCCGCGCAAGTAGTTGTTCACGACTTTGAAGTTATAGGTCGGTAAAATCTTACCTTCGATGAAGTCGTTCAGCGTCCGTAACACCTCAGCCTGCCGGGTCTCTTCAAGAGGTTGAGGGGGCGCCGTGACGCCGTTTGCTTGGACGCCCTTTAACCAATTGCGTGTTCCCTCAGACACGGTCGTCTGCGGTGTGGGCTCGATGAGCGCCGCGCCGAAACCACTCTTAAACCTGTAGTCGCCGTGGACGAATTTTACCCACTTGAGGTCGCCGGCCGTCAGCTTAACCGACTGCTTGTAATCCGCGGCAGCCTGCCCGGAGTCGAAGGAGCGAACCCTGTCCACCACTTCGGCCATCTCATGCTTACTCTGAGCCGACGTGCGATCCAGCTTCCGGAGTACCCTTGAGCAGGGCACGGCACGGCCGTCGTTATCGTAGATGACGCACTGCGAGTAGCCCGCGATCTTCCACCATGACTGCGCCCACTTGTCGTTCGCGCGGTCGTGGGTCGAGTTGATGGACTGCGGGATTTCCATGAAGATGAGTCGCTCGCCGGGGCCGACCTCGTCGCGCAGCAGCGTGAGCTGCTTCGAGAGGATTTCGTATTGCATCTGTAAGTAGTTGTCGAGCCGGAGCGAGGCGTTCAGCTTCGGGGAGTTGCTGAACTGCTCGATGACCTTCTTCGCGGTCTCCTGAAAGACAGAGGTGTAGGTGCCCGCGCTGCTCGTCGTCGGCGTATCCATATCCAACGACTCGAAATTGCCGGTCGAGGCGAGCGTCTTGTATTCCTCGTTCGTCTGGCCGATCTGCTCTTTGACCGCGGCCTGGAGGGTGGTCAGCTCATCGATCTGCGACTGGAGCAGCGTCTTCTCGTCCTCACTCTCGGCTCTGGAATGTTTGATCTTGAGGTCGGCGATCCGGCGCGTCAGGGTCAGCGACTCGTCCTGCAACCTCGATCTGCGGGTGATGAGTTCCTCCCGGCGCGTGGCGTTGAACCGCTTCTCGTTACGCAGCAGTCGGTTGTTGGCGCCGACCGACTGATCAAACTCCGCGCTCACGGAGAGCAGGGTTTTCAGCGCATCTACGCTGACGCCGTTGATAGCGTTGGCGTCGAGTTGCTCAAGCGAGGCTGCCTTCAGGTCGAGATTGCGCCTGTGCATCTGCGCGAGCAGGTAGTGGGCTTGTTCAAGCGTCCAGATGTTTGGCTGGTCGGCCGTCACGACGATAGGCCGTTGAGCCCGGATGGTAAGTGGCATAGAACTGACAAACACCAACGTGGCGACGATGACGTAGGTGATGTGCCGTAGGGGCGAGAAGGGGATGGGACGCATTGCGCGGGTTTCCTTTCTGTTTTTGTCCTGTAGTATGTGGGTTACGTAAATGTGACGGCGTCGACCGGCATCGCTTAACGGGGGCGGAGGGCGTAACTCGACAGTCCCGTTCTATCAGCGACCGGACAATGCTCCATAGTCATATGAGCAAAGCGCGTAAAATGTTTCACCCGGAAAACATGGGCGGCAGTTGATCCGCCGGGTGCAACTCGATGTGAGAGCAGCGCCTTGATGGCAGTCGGGCAAATTCTATGACGGACGGGTGGAGGCCGGAGGAGACGGGGACGCATCAGGATCACGTCATCGCGCACGTGGTGGGCGCAACCGTGCTCGGCTATTTCGAGGCGGGAGACGCGCTGCACCTCGCGCTCGACATCAATTTCATCTGGACGATTTTCCCGGACGCCGAGATGGGGCTGCTGCCCCGGTCGCTGGCATTGAAGGAATTGAACCTCGGCGACGCGGAGCGCGCGCGGCTCGAAGACGACTTGCGGCGTCTGCACGACGGAGACACGGACGCCGAAACTTTTGCGCGCGTCACGCCCGCCCCGGCCGGGTGCCTGATCGAAGAAGTACGCTTGCTGGCGAAGGATGAACTGCGCCGGCTTGAGATACATGGCGAGGCGAGCGCACTCGCCGTCGAGGCTTCGACGTTGACGGGCGAGATGAACGTCCGGCGATTGCAAGGATGAGGATGAAGCAAAAATCAGGAGGAGCGAATAATGGTTTCGACGCACATGGGCAGCAACGGCGGAGATGATGTTCGACGGCTGAATATAGACGCCGCGGAGGAAGGGAACCGTGATACCGGGGACGGCGGCGTTGGCGGCGACGCCTCGCTCGAAGAAACCGCCGAGCGCGAGCGCGAATACTTACGCTCCCGTCTCCGCGACGAATTGGGACGCGAGCCGAGCGAGGAAGAACTCGACGAATGGCTGCGCGAACACACGGAAGGGTATTGAGAAGGGATGAGGGATGAGGGATGAATAAGAAAGCATTCAATCTCTTGAGTGCTTTTCTTGTTCATCCCTCATCCCTCATCCCTTTGTTCTACGGTGTGGTTTCGACCATCAGTTTGTTGTCAATGCTGCTGACGCCGCGGACGGCATTGGCGAGACGCGCGGCGCGGTCTTTGAGAGCCTGGGATTTAACCGAGCCGATGAGCGTCGCTTTGCCGCCCACGACGGTGACGGTGATGCCGACGAGGTCTGGGTCGTCGGTGTAACTCTTGTTGATTCGTGATTCGAGCGCGGCGTCGTCCGTGCCCGAATTGGCAGGGGGCGCGGTGGTGGTGGTGACGACCGGGGCGGACGTGGCCGGCGCGGGCTGCTCGATGATGACGGGCTGCGTCTGCGCGGGTTGTTGCACGATGATGGGCGGCTGCTGCATGGGCTGCTGTTGCGGCATGAGCATCGGCGTCGGCGCGGTCGGCAGCGGCGTCGGCGGCGCGGTGGCAATGTTGACGTTGGTGTTCGTCGCGTCCGTGCTGCTGTTCATCCAGATGAACAGGATGAGCGCGGTGGCCGCGATGGCGACGAGTGCGGCGATGGCGACGGTGGCTGTGGAGAACCCTCCGCGGTCGTGGTCGGGCGTGCGCGTCGTGCGCGTGTAAACTTCCTCGCGCCGCGCGGTCGGCGTCTCGACCACTACGCGGCTACGGCGTTGCTGTTCTTCGTCGTGTGACATAACGGGTTCGTCTCCTGATAGATGGTTCGGTCGGAGTTTAATACGCGCGAGGTCGGAATTAAATTGTAAACGTTCGTGCGAGACTGATTTCAAGGGAACACGTAAAAGAGAGTGGCCGCGAATTGGTTCGGCCACTCTCTCGCGCGTGAAGTTGTTTAGTAGCGACGACGACGCTGGCTGCGACGATAAAGCGCGCTGCCCGCCGCGCCCGCGACCGCGCCGCCGACGGCGGTCTTCTTGCCGCCGACCGCGCCGCCCACGCCCGCGCCCAGAGCCGTGCCGCTGGCGACCGTGCCGATGGTGCGCGTGCGACCTTTGAAGCGACGCCGCGCGGCCTTGCGGTTGAAGGCGTAGAGTCCCGCGCCGCCGCCGCCGATGGCTGCGCCCTTCTTGCCGCCGATGAGACCGCCCGCGAGCGCGCCGCCGCCGATGATGGCCGCCGTGCGCGCTTTACGGCCGAAGCGTGAACGCCGGCGGCGGTCTTGCGCCGAGGCGTCCTCCGGGATGATCATCGTCGCCAAGAGGACGAGGCACGCCAGAGTTGCAAGTAATCTTTTCATGTCGAATGTCTCCTGATAATTAATTCTGCTTGAAATCGTTGACGGGAGAGACACAATCACAAGCTCCGCATGGTGCAAATCTTATTCCGCGCGGCGGCGGCAGGCCGGATGCGGGAAAACGCAACATACGCGACGCTTTAACGCCCGCGCGACGCCGCGCCGGAACACTTTTACTACAGCCACGCATGGTAGCCGTACAGACAGGGATGAGGGATGAGGGCGGGGGGATGAATAGAAAAGCACTCAAGCCGGTCAGCTTGCTTTGATTTATTCATCCCTTATCCCTTCGCCCTTGTCCCTTTGTTTGACCTCGCCCGTGCCCTCTCGCATAATCCGACTTCATGAAGACGGCTATTATTCACCACCCCGTTTACGAGCAGCACGACACGGGCGACAACCACCCGGAAAGCCCCGCGCGTTACGTCGCCGTGATGGAGGCTTTGCGCGGCGACGCGGAATTGTGGGCGGGGTTGTTGGAACTCGAAGCCCCGGTCGCGCCGCGCGGCGACGTGCAGGCCGCGCACACGCCGCAGCACTTCAAACGCGTCGAACGCGCCGTCAGCGAAGGGCGCGGCTACCTGGACGCGGACACCATCGTCTCGATGCGTTCGCTCGACGCGGCCTTGCGCGCATCGGGCGGGGCGTGTCGCGCCGTGGACGCCATCATGGCGGGCGAGGCGCAGAACGCTTTCGTGCCCTCGCGCCCGCCCGGCCACCACGCCACGGGCGAGAACGCCATGGGCTTTTGTCTCTTCAACACGGTGGCCGTCGCCGCGCGTTACGCGCAGGCGCGCTATCAGGAGATCGAGCGCGTCGCCATCATCGATTGGGACGTGCATCACGGCAACGGCACGCAGGGAATTTTTTACGACGACCCGACGGTCTTCTTCTTCTCCGCGCACCAATACCCCTGGTATCCGGGCACGGGCACGCGCGGCGAGACCGGACAGGGGCGCGGGCGCGGCTACACCCTGAACGTCCCCTTGCGCGCGCGCACTCCGGCCGCCGAGCACCGGCGCGCGTTCGAGGCGGCGGTCGAAGAGATCGGCGCGAAGTTCAAGCCCGACCTCGTCATCATCTCCGCCGGGTTCGACTCGCACTCGGCCGACCCGCTCGGACAGTTGTCGCTCGCCGACGAAGACTTCGCCGCCATGACGCGCGTCGTCAAGGACTGGGCGCGCGAGGCGTGCGGCGGCCGCGTCGTCTCCTGCCTCGAAGGCGGCTACAACCTCGACACGCTCGGCGCGACCGTCCGCGCTCACGTCCGCGCTCTCGCCGAAGAATAAGCAGCCCCG
>DASQNL010000331.1:0-5892 GCA_035644995.1 Pyrinomonadaceae bacterium
GCGCGGAGACGGCGACGCTCGAAGTGCGCGGAGAGGTGGAGCCGCAGAGGCCGGAGTCGCCGCTTGACCTGACGCTCGCGGTCGCACTGTTGAAGGGCGAGAAGTTCGATCTCGTCGTGCAGAAGGCGACGGAGTTGGGCGCATGGCGCATCGTGCCCGTCGAGACGAAGCGCGCCGAGGTGCGCCTCCCGCGCGACGGGCGCGACCCGGCGGGAGCGACGGATCGCGTCGTGCGCTGGCGGCGACTCGCGCTCGAAGCGGCCAAGCAATCGGGGCGGGCGCGCGTGCCCGAAGTTTGCGCGCCGGTCGCGTTCGCGGCGTTGTTGGAGGGCGCAGCGGGCGCACAGGGCGCAGCGGGCGTTGACGAGGAACGGCGTCTGTTTTTTACCGAGCGGGGCGGGCGCGGGCTGGCCGAGACGATGCGGGAGTGGCGGACGCGCCCGGCGAAGTTGACCGCGCTCGTCGGCGCGGAGGGCGGTTGGGAGGACGCGGAGATCGCGCGCGCGTCCGAGGGCGGCTGGCACGCCGTCACGTTCGGCGGGCGGGTGCTGCGCGCGGAGACGGCGGCCATCGTCGTGACGGGTTTGCTGCAACACCTCTACGGGGATTTGGTTTGAACGCCGACAAAAATTTGCCGCCTTCGTTATCCTCCGTCGCCCTCTCTGCGGGAGGCTGAACGCCCCGGTTGTTCACGCTCTTGACACGTCTCGCGGACGGGCATAGAGTGACGCCGTTTCTCAGTTCGGTTCTCGCCGGCGCGTGCCCTCAACGCTTTCGCCGGCCTCACACATCCGCCCTCAATCGCGCCGCCCGCGAGGAGGCGATTGAACTCACCTCAGGAGGATCAGCTATGTCCACTCACATCAAAAAACTTCTCGCCCGTCGCTTCCTATTAGCCATCGGCCTCGTGCTGTCGATGGTCGCGTTCAGTCTTGTCATGGTGCAGCCCCCGAAAGCGGGCGCATGTCCCTCGTCAACCATTGAGTACACCTACTACACCGACGCCTCGATGACGGAGGTTTGCGGGACGAGGATCATCACCTGCTATTGCGGCGGCGGCAGTAGCGGCTGTCGAACCCCTTACTACACGATAGACTATTCGGATTGCTGACGCCGTCGCGGAACCGGCGTGCACGACGTTGAAGCGTCAAAGGCGCGCTTTGCGATCCGCATCGAGATCGCGAGCAGAGGCGGCGGAGTTGCCCTCGGACTCCGCCGCTTTTGCTTTCCGACGCCGGTTTTAATCCGCGCGGCGAACCGCCCGCCCCCTTAAATTTTTTGACGAATGCGCCTGAGTAAGCGCAGAATATGAATCGCAGTCGAGTTGAACGCGGCGCGGCCGGATCAACCGGAGTGTTCGAAGCCGCGCGCCGCGTGGACAAGTCTTTCCGTCCGCGTTTGAGAAACCTCGAAGGAGCGTCGAGCGTATGGCAATGAGCAGGGAGGACGCCGTGAACAGGGCGAGACGCGATCTCGCCGGGAGGCTCGGCGTGGCGGAAGATGAGATTAAAGAAGATTCGGTTGAGGATGCGGATTTCCCGGATGCGTCGTTCGGCGCAGGCACGGCGGGCGAAATGAGCGCGCAGATGATCACGCCGGGTTGGCGCATCCGCCTCGGCGCGGGCGGCGAGATATACGAGTATCGCGCCAACCGCAATCGCCTCCGTCTCTTCAACTTCAAAGGCGCGAACTACAGCGTCTAAACCGCACCCACAGTTTTCCGCAGCAGCAGCAATGAGGTAAGGCAATGAACCGGCAGAATTTTTTCGGACATCTGGCATTGGCAGTGGCGGTCGTCGTGCTGGCGGCCTTCGTCGGGCAGATGCGGCGCATGGAGCGTTCGCACGCGACGTTTGAGAAGCGCGAGGTCGTCGCCGTGCTGCACGACGGGCACGATCACGACGCGGACGAGGCCGACGAGGAAGCGGAGACGGAAGACGCCGAAGTGATCGTGCGTTTCCGCGCCGGCACCTCGCGCGCCACCATCAACCGCATCACGGAAGGACTCAACGACCGGCTGTTGGATCGCTTCGAGTTCATCAACAATCAGGCCGTCATCGCCGACGAGGACGGCCTCGCGCCGGAGACGGTCGCGGCCGAATATCGCGGCCTGCCCGAAGTGGAATACGCCGAGCCGAACACCGTCATCGAACTCGACCCGGTGGTGGATTATGAGCGACACTTCCCCGCCGCCAAAGATGATGACGACGACGATCACGACGACCCGCCCGTCGTGCGCCATCCCGGCGACGGCGGCGCGCAGCCGAACGACCCGCTTTTCACCGAGCAGTGGTCGCTCTTGAACACCGGACAGCGCGCGGGCACATCGGGCGCGGACGTGTGCGCCACGCGCGCCTGGACGAAGACGAAAGGCAGCCGCAAGATCGTCGTCGCCGTCATCGACACGGGCGTTGATTACAACCATCAGGACTTGAACAAGAACATCTGGACGCGTCCCGCCGCGCTCGCGCCCTACTCGGACGAAGACCTCGGCGACTTCGACGACCGGCACGGCTTCGACGCGGCCGACAACGACGGCGACCCGATGGACGACAACGGCCACGGCACGCACTGCGCCGGAATCATCGGCGCGGAAGGCGACAACAGCGACGGCATCGCGGGCGTCAACTGGGAAGTCGAGATCATGCCCTTGAAGTTCCTCGGCCGCAGCGGCAGCGGCACGACCAAAGACGCCATCGAGTGCATCAACTATGTGGTCGCGCGCAAAAAAGCCGGCGTCAACGTTCGCATCATCAGCGCGAGTTGGGGTTCGACGGCGCGTTCGCGCGCTCTCGGCGACGCCATCAAACGCGCGGGCGACGAGGGCATCCTCTTCATCGCCGCCGCCGGCAACTCTTCCACGAACAACGACACGCGCCCGCACTATCCTTCAAACTACGATTTGCCGAACGTCCTGAGCGTCGCCGCGCTCACGCGTAACGATGTGCTCGCGCGCTTCTCCAACTTCGGCGCGAAGACCGTCCACATCGCCGCGCCCGGCGCGGAGATCATGAGCACCTGGCCGGGCAACCAGTACGAAGAACACTCCGGCACTTCGATGGCGACGCCGGTCGTCTCCGGCGTCGCCGCGCTCATCCTCTCCGTCAATCCCGACCTCTCCGTGACGGATTTGCGCCGGCGTCTGCTCGACACGGTCGACAAACTCCCCGCGCTCGACGGCAAAGTCTCCAGCGGCGGACGCGTCAATGCCGCGCGCGCCGTGCGCGCCGAGTAAAACGGAGAAAGCCATTCTGAGCAGCCACACTCCGGCAGCCCCTTCGACCCGCTCCGGTCGAAGGGGCTTTTAGTTAAGGCGGTGAACTTCATGACCGACGACCCCGACGCGCTGTGCGAGGCGTTCCAAAACAGCATCGACGAGATGACGCTCGACTGGGTGCGGCGCGTGCGCGAAGACGCGCACATGCGCTCGGACGACCGGCTGACGACGACGCAGATCGTCGATCACGTCCCGCAGATGCTCGAAGAACTCTGCACGCTTCTCAGGCAGGACGACGTGCCCGATTTCGCCACCGCGCGCGCCGCCAGCCAGCACGGCTACACGCGCTCCATCGAAGGCTACTCGCTCATCGACCTGCTGCGCGAACTCGAACTGCTGCGCGATTGCGTCTTCAACTTCGTCGCCGACACGGAGACGGCGCACAACGTCAGCCGCCGCAAAACCTTCCGCGCCCTCAAGACGGTCAATCAATATTTCGGCGAAGACATCATCTTCGTCGTCGAACATTTTCTGAAGAACCGGGAGAAGTGAGCGGGGCGGGCGCGCCGCGCGTTGCTCTCTCCAGCGCCCGCGCCGCCCGTTCGTTGGCGCGAGTATCGGGTCGCCGCCGCGCGCCCGCTTGCGCTAGAATCTCAGGCAACGGCTAGTCATTCATATTTGAACCCAGAAGCGAGGAAACTTCCCGATTATGAGCGCGTCAACACGTCCAACCGCCACGCCGCCCGATCCGCAACTCGACCAGCTTTGCATCAACACGATTCGCACGCTCTCGCTCGACGCCGTGCAGCGCGCCGAGAGCGGCCACCCCGGCCTGCCGCTCGGCGCAGCCCCGATGGCCTACGTTTTGTGGACGCGTTTTCTTCGCCACAACCCGCAGAACCCGAAGTGGCGGAACCGCGACCGCTTCCTGCTCTCGGCCGGGCACGGCTCGATGCTCGTCTATTCGCTGTTGCATTTGACGGGCTACGACCTGCCGCTCGAAGAGTTGAAGCAGTTTCGCCAGTGGGGGTCGAAAACGGCGGGGCACCCGGAAAACGTGCTCACGCCCGGCGTCGAGATCACGACGGGGCCGCTCGGTCAGGGCTTCGCCAACGGCGTCGGGATGGCGATGGGCGCGGCGCACCTCGCGGCGAAGTTCAACCGCGACGGACTGCCGCTGATCGATCATTACGTCTACTCAATCGTCTCCGACGGCGACTTGATGGAAGGCGTCGCCGCGGAAGCCGCCTCGCTCGCCGGTCATCTCAAACTCGGCAAGCTCATCTATCTCTACGACGACAACCGCGTCACCATCGAAGGCTTCACCTCGCTCGCCTTCACCGAAGACGTGCCGCGGCGTTTCGAGTCTTACGGCTGGCACACCCTCACCGTGGAAGACGGCAACGACCTCGACGCCATCGAACGCGCCATCCGCGCGGCGCAGGCCGAGACGGAGCGGCCGTCGCTCATTTCCGTCAAGACCGTTATCGGCTACGGCATGCCCGCCGCCGGCACGCGCAAGGCTCACTCGGACGCCCCCGGCGCGGAGGCCGTGAAAGAAACGAAACGCGCGCTCGGGTGGCCGGAAGACGCGGAGTTTCACCTGCCCGAAGACGCGCTCGCGCATTTCCGCGCGGCCGTCGAACGCGGCGCGCAGGCCGAGGCGGAATGGGACGCGCTCGTCGCACGCTACGCGGAGACGCACGCCGACGAGGGTCGCGCATGGCACGACTTGATGAGTAATGAGCTGCCCGCCGGTTGGACGGACAAGTTGCCGTCGTTCGCGGACGCGAAACCGATGGCGACGCGCGTCGCTTCGGGCGAAGTCATCAACGCGCTCGCGGGCGCGCTCCCCGCGCTCATCGGCGGCTCGGCCGACCTCGGCGTCTCCAACAACACCGACATCAAAGAGGGCGGCAGTTTTCAGCCCGCCTCCTACGACGGCCGCATCCTTCATTTCGGCGTGCGCGAACACGCGATGGGCGCAACGCTGACGGGCATCAGTTTGAACGGCGGCCTGATCCCCTACGGCGGCACGTTTCTCACCTTCTCCGATTACATGAAGCCCGCCATCCGCCTCGCCGCGCTCTCCGAAGTGCAGGTCGTCTACGTCTTCACGCACGACTCCATCGGACTCGGCGAAGACGGCCCGACGCACCAGCCTATCGAACACCTCGCGGGCTTGCGCGCCATCCCCCATCTCTACGTCATCCGCCCCGCCGACCCGCACGAGACGCGCGAGGCATGGCGCATCGCCATCGAACGCCGCCACGCGCCGACCGCGCTCATCCTCACGCGCCAGAAAGTGCCCACGCTCGATCAGAAACTTTACCGGCCGGCCGAGGGCGCGCGACGCGGCGCGTACATTCTCGCCGAAGCGTCCGACGCCGAAGGCCGCGCCGCTCTGACGCCGCAACTCATCATCATCGCCACCGGCTCGGAAGTCTCGCTCGCTCTCCAGGCGCGCGAAGAGTTGCAGCAGGGCGACACCAGCGTGCGCGTCGTCTCGATGCCTTGCTGCGAGTTGTTCGATGAGCAGGAGGCGAGCTACCGCGAAGAGGTCTTGCCGCAGAAAGTCACGGCGCGTCTCGCCGTCGAAGCGGGCGCGAGCCTCGGCTGGGCGCGCTACACGGGGCTGGCGGGCGACTGCGTGTGCCTCGACCGCTTCGGCGCGT
>DASQNL010000332.1:0-6103 GCA_035644995.1 Pyrinomonadaceae bacterium
GAGCGACGGGTAGCTCTCCAGCGACGCGGGGTGGAGGGTGACTTGGTCGAGGAGGTGGGAGATGCGGGCAAAGCGGCGCGAGGGGTCTTCGAGCGCGACGCGGCGCACCAGCCCGTGCACTTCATAGCCGAGCGAGAGCAGGTGCTCCGCCAGATAACTGCCGTCCTGCCCCGTGATGCCGGTGATTAACGCCTTCTTCGTCAATGGTTCTTCTCCAATGTTTTATTGATTGAGGTAAAGCATAAAGTTCTTTGCAGGGAGAATCAACGTCGCATCCCCCGAAAATTCGCCGCGCGGCCGACTTGCCCGGTTAAAGAGAGGCACGGAAGCAGCCCCAAACATAACCGGCAACTGTCCGTCAACGGCTATTATTTTCGCGCCTCTCCGGGGGCGGCAGATCGCGGCGACTCCCGCGCGCCGCTTCGAGAGTCTCCGATAGTTTCCGCTCCAAACGTTCGACCGCGGCTTCGACCGACCACTTCTCAACGACGTGTTGCCGCGCCGTTTGCCCCAACCGGCGCGCGTATGCCGGGTCGGCCGAGAGACGCATGACGGCGGCGGCCATCGCCCGCGGCTCGTTCTCGACGAGCAGGCCGTTCACCCCGTCAACGACCGTTTCTCTCACGCCGCCTTCGGCGACGGCCAAGACCGGCAGCCCGCAGGCGTTGGCTTCGAGCGGGGCGAACCCGAACGGTTCGAGGCGCGAGCTGTAGATCATGAGCAGGGCGCGATTGAGCAGGTTCACCAATTCGTCGTCGGCGATTTTCACGCGCGGCTCAAAATCAACTTTGAGCGTGGAGGCCAGTTGTTTCATGGCCTCAAGATAGAGCGCGTCGGCGGCGTTGCCGATCCAGACGAGGCGCGGGCGCGGTTCCGACACTTCCGCCAGCGCGCGGATGGCAAACTCCACATTCTTGAGTTTCACGAATGCGCCCAACCCTACCACATAGTTTTCTCGCGGCAGATTCAATGCGACGAACTTGTCCGCGTCCACGCCCAGATAGCAGACTTTCGCGTCCACCCCGTAGGCGCGCAGGATGCTCTCGCGGCTGTAGAACGAATTGACCAGCACGGCGTCGAACGACCTCGCGTTCCGCACCTCTTCCCGCATCAGCACGCGCAAGGCTTGCACCTTCAAGAGGTCTTTCAAAAAATCTCGATAGTAGCTTGCCGACAGGTAAGAGGCGGCGGCGGGCAAAGCCTGCCACAGGGGATCGGGCATCGCCTCGTAGAGTTCGCGCACCGGCTCCTGCAAGTAGACGACTTTCGGCATCTCGACGTAACGACCGATGGAACTGACCGCCTGATACAGAGACGTGTTGGCGAACAAGAGATCGAACCGGCCGCGGTTGATTTCGTCGGCGCATTGGCGGCAATGCCGGTCAAGGGCGTCGATGCGGGTCAGGAAATCGAAGGGCAGGGTCGCCAGTTTAGCGGGCAGTTTTTTTTCGGCGCGCGGTTTCCAGTCGAAGGGCAAGACGTGTTCGGGGATCAAGTCGCCGAGCGGCAAGTAAGATTGATCGGCGGTCGGCGGACACCACGATTCGACCGTGTGCCCGCGCCGCACCAGCCCGCGCACGTGATCATAGAGCGCGCGCTTTCCGCCGCCGCTCGGCAAGTTGTGCCAAACCGCAATCTTCATTGACCCTGTCCCGGAAATTGCCTCGATGTCAGTTTCCGCGCGCCTCAAGCATCGAGGCCAACGCATCCGTGACGTGTGAGTTGGAGGATTCGGCCGCGACGGCGTTCCGCGCCTCATCGCCTAACCGCCGACACAGCCCGGCGTCGTCCCAGAGCCGGCAGACGTGCTCCGCAAACTCCTCCGCGTTGTCGGCCACCAGCCCGTTAATTCCGTGTCGAATCGGAGACCGTTCCGCCACGGCGCGCAAGGCGACGACGGGCACGCCGCGCGCCATCGCCTCGACGATTTTCACTTGCTGCCCCGTGCCGCCGAAAATGGGACAGACGACGAATCTGGCCGATTCATAAACCGCTTCCAGATCGGGCACAAAACCGCTCAGGATGATGTTCTCTTCCGGGGCGACCCGCTCGCTGCAATAGCCCGTTACCTGAAGGCGGAAAGACGGGTTGCGACTCCTGACCAAAGGCAACACGCGCTTGACGAAGTAGAGATAGCCTTGCATGTTGAAGGGGTTGGGGCCGGTGGGGAACAAGGCCGCCCCGTCGTAACGATTGTCGATGTAACGCGGCGACTGCGTCATCGGGATGTGCAGCACCTCGGTGTGAGCCGTGTGCCGCCGGATGGTCTCCGCCTCGTGCCGGCTGATAGCGATGGTGTAATCGAACTTGTCATAGATCGCGTATTCTTCAGGGTGCACCGCCAAATCGCGCCGGGTGAAAAAATCTTCCTCCAGTATTTGATTGTCAATCACGCTCGCGTCCACGGGCGGCGGCGGCAGATGCTTCTCCAACAAATGCCACATCTGCGCGTTCAGCGAGAGCAGGTCAATCGTCTCCATCACCTTGACGGGTGCGGCCTCGCCGCCGCTCCGGCCGTCGAGCAGTCCGCCCCAGAAAGCATAGTTGATCAACACCAGGTCGGGCGCAGTCCGCTTGATCAGGCGGGCAAACCAACGACGAAAACCGGGCGGCGTGTGGATCATCGAACCGAGCGGCGGCGCGATGTTTTTCAACCCGTAAAATCTTCTCAGTCCTTGCGCGAAACGCCGGTCTAAAAAACCCGGCTCATAAATCTCGACTTCCTTGATCCCGTCCGTCTTGACGCTCTCCACGATGGCCGGAGTCCAAGGCCGCTGCGTGGTCTGCGTCGAACTGGCGAGCGTAATCTCGCAGCCGAGTTGCTTGCAGCCGTCGATCAGTTCCAAGCAGCGTTTATGAAAGCCTGTCTGGGGAGGGTAGAGATTCTGCGGTAAAAAAATTAAGACCTTCTTCATGACGATGCGAGCGATCAGCAAACGCTCTGACCAAACCCTGTCTAATAAGTTTATTGAACGCCGCGAAACCCGTGCTTGACGCCCGCTTCCACTCGCTTCGCCCAGCCGTACAATCTCTGATGCCAGTCGGGCACGCAGTACTTTTTGCAGATCGCCACGGAACATCGAGACGCCAAAGCCACCCGCTCCGTGAGCGACATCGAGCGATATGGCGACGAGTGCCGCACGATGTCGTCGAACACGGTGAGCGCGATTTTGAGGTGCGGGTTTTTCACCATAAATTTCGACAGACCCGACTTGGCGGCCAGATTGTGAATGTCCTGCGAAGCTCCGGTCACGGATCGGTTGATCGCCACGCTGTCAACGGTTTTCACTTGCGACTGAAAAGCGACCTGCGCGACCAGCAGCCAGTCTCCGCCGAACACGTCGTAAAACGGTATCTTCGTTAATTGCTCGCGGCGCATCAGCCCGTAAAAAGTGCCGTTGACGCTGACCTGCCGGTAATAAGAGAGCACGCGCTCCGCCCCGGAGGCTTGCGGGAGATTTATCGGCTCGCTCTCGAAGAGAAACCTGCCGTCCTCGTAATACTTATCCCGGCCGCACACCAGACCCAGTTCGGCGTGCGCCGACAGCACGCGCGCACACTCCGAGAGATACGCCGGGTCGAACCAATCGTCGTCCGCCAACCAGACGAAAAACTCACCGCGCGCCTGCGTCAACACGAACTCGAAATTTTTGATCAAACCGAGATTGACCGGCTGGCGCACATAGCGAACGCGGCCGTCGAGGCGACGGAACTCCTCACAGAGAGCCTGCGTCCCGTCGCCGGAGGCGTTGTCCGAAATGATCAATTCGAGGTTGGGATAATCCTGCGCGAGAACCGATTCGACCGCCCGGCGCAGCCTGGAGGCGCGGTTGTACGTCGGCAGCCCGACGCTGACGAGCGGCGCGCCGTTCGTCGCGCCGACTATCTCGTGAGTGGCGGTCATACGTGCTTCCCTCGCGGCCGGGTTCGGGCGGCGACGACGGCGATGGCGGCATTCGGGTTCATAGTTGTTCGAGCAGCCGGACATCGGCTCCGACGGCCTGCAACAAAGCCAGGTTCTCCTGATGGTAGTTGGGATTCATCAAGATGGCAGCCGTCACGCCGCGCCGGGCGAGGTCTGTGTAGCTCACAATCGGGTGGCCTGTGCCCGGCACGTAATGGCCTTGTTTCTGTGGGTTCAGATCGACGATACAGTCCAGCCACCGCCGTTCGGCGTCGATCAGATTCGCAAACGTGACGCCTTTCGCGCCCGCGCCCCAGAGCGCGACTTTCTCCGTGGCCGCCAGCGCGCGAATGTTGCGCCCCCACTCCTCGCGCAACTCCGTCTCGGCGCGCGCGAACGCCGTCGCCAATTCGGCGACCGCCGCCGCCTCCTCCGCGCCGCGCCGCTCGTCGCCGGGCGTCTCCGTCGCGGCGGCGGCGGGTAGCTTCGCCTCCAACCACAGGTATTGCCCGCCGAACACGTGGCTGACGCTCTCCACCTCGAAGCCTTCGAGTCGGAAGGCGGTCGAGAGCGACTCGGCCGTGAAATAGGAGCAGTGTTCGTAAAAGAAATCCCAGATGACGCGGTTGCGCAGAATCCACTCGACACACGGCGTCTCGAAGAAGATGCGCGCGGCCGGGGCGTGCGCCAGAGCTTTTTTGATGTCGCGCAGGAGCGCGAGCGGGCGCGGCACGTGCTCGATGACGTGGCGGCAGACGATCACGTCGGCGGGGATGTCGGCGCATTCCGAGTCGTAATAGCGCGTGGCAAAGGTCAGGCGGCCGTCGAGTTCGCCGGCGGCTCCGGTGTAGCTCGGATCGAATCCGTAGCCGCGATTTCCGGCTCCCTCGTAAGTCACCAGCTTGCGCAGGAAGAGGCCGTTGCCGCAGCCGACTTCGACCACGTTGCAATCCCGCACGTTGCGCTCCGAGACCATGTGTCGGACGAGTCCGTCCAGATATTCATTGAAAGAGGGCGAACAGGCTTGCGTGTTCTCGTAGTCCTCGCCGTACATGATCTTGCGCGGGTCGAAGGCGCGGTTAAAAATGAAGCCGCACCCGCCGCACACCACGAGAGCCAGATCGCCGCGCGGGATGCCGACCGCCGCCGCCTGATCGCGCATCAGTAAATTTTGATGAACGGGCGTCTGCCCGCGAAACAGAAAGTCGCTCAGCGAACGGGATTCACAGATGGGACACGCCGATTGCTCGTTCATCACTTTTCCGACTGAAGTTTCCACCAGTTGATAGTTTCCGCCAGCCCTTCCGCCAGGCCGTATTGCGGAGTCCAGCCCACCTCTTCGCGCAAGCGCGCGACATCGGCGAGCAGCAGCGGCGGTTCGCCCTCCGGGGCGGCGAGCGCGCCGAGTTGAATCAAGTCAGGCCGCCCCGTCTGCCCGGCGATCTCGCCGATCACCTGACGCAGCGTGACGGGCACGCCCGAAGCGATGTTGACCGCTCCCGACACCTCCGCATCGAGCAGCGCGACGAGGGCATCGGCCGTATCGCGCACGTAGAGAAAGTCGCGCATCTGCCGGCCGTGCGAACAGCGCGCGGGCTGCTCGCGCAAGAGCGATTGGATGACCGAAGCGACGAGCCGCTGCCCGTGCTCGTGCGCCCCGTAGAGGAAAAAGACCCGCCCCCACGCCCCGCTCAGCCCCGTCTGTCGGCAGAAAGCAGCGAGCAGGAGTTGGAACGAGTGTTTGCAGACGCCGTAGGAGGTCGCCGGTTTGAGCGGCGTGTGCCGCTCGGAACAGTACCCGTAGTCCCAATCGTACTCGGCGCACGAACCGACGCCGACCACGCGCTCGCCGCCGCCCGCGCCGAACGTTTGCAGCAGATGCAAACTGGCCTCGACCCAGCGGAAATTTTCGGTCGCCGTCCAATACTTCCCCGGCACGGCATACCAGGCGCAGTGCAGCAGATGCGTCGGCCGCACCTCGGCGAGCAGAGACGAAACGCGCCCCGCGTCCATCAGATCAACCTGATGCCAACTCGCCCCCGGCGGCGCGTCCGGCGGCGCGGCCGCCTGCGCCGAGACGGCGTGGATTTCGTAGCCGCGCGCGGCGAGCGCGGGCAGGCAATGGCGGCCGATGAAGCCGCTCGCCCCGGTGAGCAAAACTCTCTTCATGCGTTGCAGCCGCGACGCGCGCTAGGGGCG
>DASQNL010000333.1:0-2592 GCA_035644995.1 Pyrinomonadaceae bacterium
TGCTGCGCCGCGTTGAAACTCGCGAGCGCGACGACGAAGCAGATCGCCGGGAGCATAAGACCGGCCGCACGCGGCATCAGGCGCGGCCGGCGCGCGGCCGGGCGGCGAACTTCCCCTTCCGGCGCGGTTCGTGATGTCAGACGAAGGAGGCGTGAGAGTGTTGGACGCATTTTGTATCTTCCTTTCAAACTTTCCGATTCGGAGCCGTGCAATGCACACGCGGAGAATAACCGGGAGCGGCGCGCGAATGGTTAAGCCGAGGAAAAGTGTTTGTTAAGGATGTAAAATTCGTGTGGCCGCGAGCGCAGCGGCTAAGAACGGCGAACGGCCGGGGCGGCGGCGTGCGGCTCGTACCCGCGCCGCACGCCGCCGCCCCGGCCGCGTCTCAGCGGCGTTTCCACTTCAACTCGATCTCGACTTCCTCATCTTCGCCCTGACGCTCATACTCAAACTCGACGGTCGCATACGGCGGCACGTAGATGCGCTCGCCCGCGATCTGTATCTCGAAGGTTTTCTCTTCCTCCAAAGCGTCGGCCAGCCGCCGGAGTTTGGCGACCACTTCCTTCGTCGAATAAGACTTCTCCGCTTCTCTGTCATCTGCCATAGTTTGATCTCCCTAGGAATATGAAATTCGGGTCGAGCGAATACGATTATAATCAATCATGAGCGCGCGGCTGTCCACCGCGGCGGGTGACGCGGGCGCGTCCGCGCGGGCGGATGTTAAGAATGTAAAATCTTGGGCGCGCCCGGTTTCAGCCCGCGCGGGCTATGCTACATTGCAGGCGTGAGAGGGGTTTTCACCAGGCGTCAACCATCGCTGTTGCTGCTCGTGTTGGCGGCATCGCTCGTCGTGCTGCTCGTCGTGCTCGCGGCGTTGCAGTATCGCTGGCTCGGTCAGGTCAGCGCGGCCGAGCGCGAGCGCATGCAGGGCACGCTCAGCGCGGGCGCGGCGCGTTTCACGGAAGACTTCGATCGTGAACTCGGACGCGTCTATTTCAACTTGAAACTCGACGCGACCGCGTGGCGCACGCGCGACGGCGACGCCTACGCCGCGCACTTCGAGCAATGGCGCGCCGCCGCGCCGCACCCACGGCTCGTCGGCGACATCTACGTCGTCGATGCGAGCGACGCCGCGCGCGAACCGCAACTCGCGCGCTTCGATGCGGCCGCGCGGAAGTTTGCGAGTGCGGCGTGGCCGCCCGCCTTCGGCGCGTTGCGGCATCGTTTCGCGGAGGCGCGCGCGTTCCGCGCGCCGCACGAGTCGCCCCCGGCGCACGAGTTGGAACTCTATGCGCCGCAGCCGAACGTGGAGCCGGAAATTCCCGCCGTCATCATTCCCATCATCCCCGATGAAACCGCGCACGCGGATGCCGCCTCTGCGCCTGCTGCTGCTGCTGTCGGCCGCCTCGCAGAACCGCCCGCGTTGCGGAAGGGAAGCAGGCTCGTCTTGACGAACTACTCGCCGCTCGCCGCCTATGTCGTCGTCACGCTCGATCTCGATTACATCAAAAGCGAAATGTGGCCTGCGCTCGCGCGCCGTTATTTTTCGAGCGGCGCGCGACTCGATTACCGGGTCGCGGTGATTGACCGCAACGAGCCGCGCAACATTATCTATCAATCCGCCCCGGCGGACGCCGACGGCGCGCCCGCAGCCGCCACGGGCGCGCCGTCGGCGGGCGACGCGCGCGCCGACATTTTTCAAATTCGCTCCGAAGAGATGGACGCCTTCCTGCCCGCCTTCGTTTCGCGGCGCGTGCGCGTGGAGCGGGAGACGACTGCGGCCGGCGCGTCGTCGCCATCGCCGGAGCAGCCGCGCGGAAAGAAATTCGCGATGCGCGTGTTGGAGACCCGCACGAATGAGGTGGCGATGCATCGGCTGCGCCTGTCCGAGACGAAGCCGGGCGGTTGGCAACTCGTCGTGACGCACGTCGCCGGGTCGCTCGACGCGGCGGTCGGACAAGCGCGGCGGCGAAGTCTGCTCGTGAGTTTCGGCATCCTCGTGCTGCTCGGAGGCAGCGTCGCGCTCATTTTCGTCTCGACGCATCGCGCAGAGCGGCTCGCGCGGCGGCAGGTGGAGTTCGTCGCGGGCGTCACGCACGAACTGCGCACGCCGCTCGCGGTGATCTGTTCGGCGGGCGAGAATCTGGCCGACGGCGTGATCGACGACCGCCAACAGGTGAGGCGTTACGGCGTGGTGATTCATAGCGAAGGGCGGCGTCTGGCGGAGATGGTCGAGCAGGTGTTGGAGTTTGCGGGCGCGCAGTCGGGGCGGCGCGAATTTGAACTCGCGCCCGTCGCGGTGGGGCGGATGATCGACGCCGCGCTCGCCGCCTGTCACGCGGGGGCGCAGGCCGTCGAGCCGGAGTTTGAGATCGAGCGCGACGTTCCCGCGGATTTGCCGCCCGTCATGGCGGACGCCGCCGCGCTCGGCCGCGCGCTGCAAAACTTACTGTCGAACGCTCTGAAGTACGGCGGCGAGAGTCGCTGGGTGAAGCTGTCCGCGCGTGCGTGCGGCGGCGGGCGCGGCGGCGGCGCGGGAAGTGAAGTGCGAATCAGGGTGGAGGATCGCGGCGCAGGCGTTGCGCCCGGCGA
>DASQNL010000334.1:0-2436 GCA_035644995.1 Pyrinomonadaceae bacterium
GCTCGATCCGCGCTACGGCAAAAACTCGCCTTATTACGGGATGCCGGAAGGCCACCTGCCGGTGGTGAGTTATCTGGCCGTGCCCGTCATCTCGCGCTCGGGCGAGGTTTACGGCGGTCTCTTCTTCGGCGACCCGAAGGAGGCGACCTTCACCGAACGCGCGTCGCGTATCGTCGAGGGGCTGGCGGCGCAGGCGGCGGTCGCGATGGACAACGCGAGGTTGTACGATGCCGCGAAACGCGCTCGCGCCGAAGCCGAACAAGTCGCGGCGGAGAAGGAGCGCCTGTATATCGAGGCGCAGGAGTCGAGTCGCCTCAAGGACGAATTTCTCGCCACCGTCTCGCACGAACTGCGCACGCCCCTGACGGCCATCCTGGGGTGGTCGCACATGCTGCGCGCGGGGCAGTTCGACGCCGACTCCACCGTCAAGGCGCTGGAAACGATTGAGCGGAACGCGCGTGCGCAGTCTCAACTCATAGACGATCTGCTCGACGTGTCGCGCATCATCACGGGCAAACTACGGATCGACGTGCGCCCCGTCGACCCGAACTCCTTCATCGAGGCCGCCATCGAATCGGTGCGGCCTGCGGCGGAGGCGAAGGGCGTGCGCGTACAGAAGATCGTGGATACGGGCGTGGTCACGGTTTCGGGCGACCCCGTGCGGCTCCAGCAGATTGTCTGGAACTTGTTGTCCAACGCCATCAAGTTCACGCCGCGCGGCGGGCGCGTGCATGTCAGGCTGGAGCGCATCAACTCGCACGTCGAGATCGGCGTGAACGACAGCGGGGCGGGCATCGAGCGGGAGTTTTTGCCCTACGTCTTCGACCGCTTCCGGCAGGCCGACGGGCGCACCACGCGCCAGCACGGCGGCCTCGGACTCGGACTCGCCATCGTGCGTCACCTTGTCGAACTGCACGGCGGCACGGTGCGCGCCGAGAGTCCCGGCGAGGGGCAGGGTGCGACCTTCACGGTGATGCTGCCGGTTGCCCCCGTCTATCAGCATGTCGGCCAGGAGGGGCGCGTGCATCCGGCGGCGAGAGACACTTTGCCTTCCTACGAATGCCCCGACAGGCTCGACGGGCTCAGGATTCTCGTGGTGGACGACGAACCGGACACGCGCGATCTGCTCAAATTCGGGCTCGGTCAATGCGGGGCTGATGTAACGGTGGTCGGGTCTGTGTCAGAGGCGCTGGAGGCGATCAGGGCTTCCGTCCCCGAACTCCTGATTAGCGACATCGGGATGCCGGACAGGGATGGATATGAACTGATCCGTTGCGTGCGCGAGCTTCCCGCAGAAAGCGGGGGCAAGATTCCCGCCATCGCGCTGACGGCCTACGCGCGCGTCGAGGACCGGATGCAGGCGCTCCGCGCGGGTTATCAAATGCACGTCCCGAAGCCGGTCGAGTTGGTTGAACTCGTGGCCGTCGCCGCCAGCCTCGTCCGACGCGGTTAGTAAGTCACCCTTCGCTATTCGTACCGGAGCGCCACCAACGGATCGACTTTAGACGCACGACGCGCGGGCAGGTAGCATGCCAGCAGCGCAACCGCCGTGAGCAGAAGTGCGCCGCATGCATACGTCCAGGGGTCGGTCGGGCTGACGCCGTAGAGCAACGCGGCCATGATGCGCGTCAAGGCGAAAGCGCCGACGAGGCCGAGCGCCAGCCCCGCGAGCGTGAGCTTGATGCACTGCCCGACGACGAGGCGTATCACGTCGCGCGTCTGCGCGCCGAGCGCCATGCGCAGCCCGATCTCGTGCGTGCGCTGCGTCACCGAGTAGGACATCACGCCGTAAATGCCGGCAGCCGCCAGCAGCAGCGCCACACCCGCGAATAAACTGAGCAGGAGCGTGTTGAAGCGCGGCTGCGCCGCCACCTCGCTGACGATCTGCTCCATCTCCCTGACCTCCGCGACCGGCTGTGCCTTGTCAACCTGTCGCACGACTTCCCTCACCGCCGGAACAAGGCTCTCCGGCCCGACCGACGAGCGCACGACAAACGACATGCTCGCGAAGGGGTCTTGCAGGTATGAGGTGTAAATCTCCGGTACGGGTTCGGTGTTCAACTCAAGGCTGCGCACGTCCGCGACCACGCCCACGATCTCTTGCCAGATCGGCTGTCCGTCGGGCGCAGTCCCGCCCAGGTTGATGCGCTTGCCGACGGGGTCTGCGCCACCGAAGTCGCGCCGCACGAGCGTTTGATTGACGAGGACGACGTGCGGCGACGAATCATTGTCGCGTGCTGCAAACGCGCGCCCCTTCACAACTGGGACGTTCACCGCGCGGAAGTAATCGGGGCTGACGCTGCGATAATTAACCATCGGCCACTTGTCCGGCGTCGTCAGCGGAGCGCCCTCGACCCTGAAGCCCGCCGTCGGCCCTTTCACGAGCGGCAAAGTGTTAATGACGCCGACAGTGTCAACGCCCGGCAGCGTCTTGAC
>DASQNL010000335.1:0-9816 GCA_035644995.1 Pyrinomonadaceae bacterium
GGCTTGAAGGCACTCGCACGGCTGCACATAACCCGACAGCTCTCATGCCCGTTTCAAAGGAAGACTGAAATGCCTCGATTTACAAATCTATTAATTCTATTTCCAATTCTTTTTTGCTCGCCTTCAATAGCTTATACACAACAAGTCTCCACAGTAGCGGGGAGAGTTAAAAGTGTAGTTCAAGATAAATCAACCTGCTGGAAACTCACTCGAATGCAAGAGCGGAAAAGCGTGGTGAGGACGGATGTCGAGCAGGAATGGCTCTGCGGAAAAGAGAGCGTTACGATCTATTTTTATCAGGGGATTACAACCGAAGCAGCAATCAACCTGTTTCGGGAGATGCGTGCCGCTCCCGTAGCCTCCCCCGGACGAAGTGTGGATTCTCATAAGTTTGGGGACGAATCTTTGATCACCACAGGCGCTCTCGAAATCAGAGAAGGAAACACATCCATATTTTTCAGGCAAGGCGACATGGTAATCAGGATTGATGCGGTGACGATGGAGAACCCGCAATCTTCTTCGGCATTGAAGCAGGCCATACGATTCGCTCAGATCGTGGCTGAGCGACTGTCGTGACACCAATCGTCATAGAGCGGCAATTCTGAATTGGATGTCATTGTTCGTTTCAAAAGCGCAGGCTAACTTTCCAGAGCCGCGAGGATCACGACCCACTTTGCCCACAAGCAATTTCCTACACGCTCGACGCAAACTCCCGCCATCAACCGTTTTCACTCCGGCTTCGCGCGCGACGACGAAGCGCGTTGCGCTTCTCTGCCTCTGGCTGCTCGCACTGTGCGGCGGCGTCGGAGCGCAGGAGCGCAGGCGCGAGGCGGCGTCGTTGTTCCCCGTCCGGCAGGACGGCAAGTGGGGCTATATTGATCGCGCGGGCAAACTCGTCGTCCGGCCGCAGTACGATGTGGCGTGGGAATTCACGGAGGGTTTGGCTTACGTCAAAGCGGGCGGCGTGCGCGGCCTGATCGACCGGAGCGGAAAGATGGTCGTCAACCTGCAACAAGTTGACCTCGCCGGTCTCTTCTCCGAAGGACTCGCGCCCGTGCAGACCGGCAGCCAGCCGCCGCGCTTCGGCTTCATAGACCGCACGGGCAAACTCGTCATCAACCCGCAGTACGACGCGGCGCGCGGCTTTGCCGAGGGACTCGCGCTCGTGATGGTCGAAGGCAAGTACGGGTTCATAGACAAACGCGGCCGCATGATCGTCAAGCCGCGGTTCGACAAGGCGGCGAATTTTTCCGAAGGGCTGGCGGCCGTCGTCATCGACAACAAACACGGCTACATCGACCGCTCCGGCCGTCTCGTCATCGCGGCGCAGTACAATAACGCCTACAACTTCTCCGAAGGGCTGGCGGCCGTCGCGACCGGAGGCCGCTATGCGTGCATCAACAAGCGCGGCGAGACGATCATCCAGCCGCAGCCCGGTTACGTCGGCGCGTTCGCGGAAGGACTCGCGCCCATCATCGTCAACAACCGCTTCGGCTATCTCAACCGCGCCGCGCTCGCCGTCATCGCGCCGCAATACGATTGGACGGGCGGCTTCAACGAAGGACTCGCGCTCGTCAAGATCGGCGGCAAGTTCGGCTTCATCAACCGCACCGGGGCGGTGGCCGTCCGCCCGCAGTTCGACACCGCGCACAACTTTAACGGCGGCCTCGCGCGCGTCGGGCTTGCGGGCAAACAGGGCTACATAGATAAGACCGGAAATTTTGTCTGGAAGCCGACGAAGTAGTTCGCGCCGCCGCAACGCCCTTCAAGCCGCGACGAGCGGGCTGATGATCGTTTCGAGTTCGTCCTCCGATGCGCCCGCCGCCGCCTCCACCTCTCCGAACAACGTCCAACGCTCCTCGTGCGTGGCGGCCGCGCCGGGTTCGAGACGCCGGAGCGGCGCGAGCGATTCGACCTCGATGAAGTCGCCCGCCGTGTAGGTTTCGCAGTTGCAGCCGTAGTCGGGGTAGGTCGCGCCTTCCGCGTAGGGGAAACGTTTGACGAAGAGGGTCGCGCCGTGTTGGTAAGCAGCCCAGCCCTGCTTGTTCAGCAGGCCGACTTTCTGCGGGTGGTGCGCGTTCGCGTCCGTCGTCAGGCGGATAAACTTTTTGCCGATAGACCAGCGCGCGTCCGCGAGGTTCGTGTAATGCCAGAGGACGAGCGGGCGGGCGGGCAGCAGATAATCGTCCCACGAAATGTAAGGCTCTTGCGGGAAGATGGCCGTGCCGCCGCCGCGCATGATCGTGAGCGCCCACGGGGCGGCGTCTATCGCCCAGAGGTTTCGATTCGTGACCTTGTGGCTGACGAGCAACCCGCTGCCCGCTTCGTCGAGCGCGATGCGCATCTCCTTCTCGATGCCGGTGGCCGCCTCGACCGGCGCGGTCACACGAATCACGCGCTCGCCTTCCGGCGAGACGGCGAGCGGCGCGTTGTCGGGCGCGTAGCTGCGCGGCTTGGCTTCGGGCGCGACCCAGAGGCGATGCCCGCCCCACGGTTTGAAGTCGCCGAGTTCGGTCGAGAGCGTCGCGCCGGGCGTTTCGCCGAGAATATTTTCCGCGTCGGGAAAAGCGTAACGGACGATGCGCGGCCCCACGTCGCTCGTGACCACGACCTCCACCGCGCCGTTCGATAGTTTGTAACAGTTCGGCAAGCCGAGGTAAGAGATTTTCTCCACTGTGCGCCCTCCCCGTGCGATCATTCGCGCCCGCGCTCTGCTGCGACCTCGCGCGAGTTTACCCGCCGCGGCAAGTTTGCCACAACACGCCCGCCGCCGCGCCCGCGCGCACGTCGCCGTGCGAAGTTCGTCCGCTAGACATTCCCGACTCTATCCATTAACTTAACTGGCTTGCACGGTCAGCTTTTTTAACGCCGGGGTGGTGTAATGGCAGCCACGCAGGTCTTAGAAGCCTGTGCCGCGAGGCGTGCGGGTTCGAGTCCCGCCCCCGGCATCAAATTATTTCGCGTGAGATCGCGTTTCGCCTAATTTTGTAGAGGAAGGATGCCCGCACGGCTGAGCCACCCGACCAGAGGCCACGCGCGGGTTTTATGTTTATGAAGACAGAAGTGGTTGACGTTTCCCCGACCCGCAAAGAACTCAAGATCGAGGTTGACGCCTCGGACGTGCGCGCCGAACTCGAACGCGTGACGGAACGCTATGCGGCGGCCGTCAATGTGCCCGGCTTTCGCAAGGGGCGTGCGCCTGCCGCCGTCGTGCGCCAGCGATTCAAGAATGAGATTCGCGGCGAGGTGGTGCAGAACCTCGTGCCGCAGGCCATCAACGAGGCGATCACCGAGAGCGCGCTGAACGTCATCGGCGAGCCGGACATCCACCTCGACAACAACGAGGCGTTGGAAAAACTCGGCGAGCAGCCGTTATCCATTCACGCGCACGTCGAGGTGCTGCCCGAAGTCGCGCTCGGCGAGTACAAGGGATTGGAAGTCGGGCGGCGCACGCGCCCCGTGACGGATGAGACGGTCGCGGCGATGATCGAGAATTTGCGCGAACAGTCGGCCTCGCTCCAACCCGTCGAGGATCGCGCCGCCGGTGAGGGCGATACGGTGACGGTCAACTTCACCGGCCGCTACCTCGAACCGCCTTCCGCGGAAGACATCAAGGCCGAAGACGTGGAAGTGGTGCTCGGCGGCGAGGGCGTGCTCGCGGATTTCAACGAGCAACTCATGGGCGCGAAGCCCGACGACGTAAAAACTTTCGTCGTGAAATACCCCGCCGAATTTTCGTCGCCGGGTCTGGCCGGCAAAGAGATCGAATACACGGCGACGGTGACGGCCGTCCGCCGCAAGGAGATGCCGGAGGTTGACGACGAGTGGGCGAAGACGTTCGGCGAAGAGATTGATTCGCTCGAAACTCTGCGCACGAAGTTGCGCGAGAACTTGACGGAGCGCGCGCGCCTCGAAGCGGAACACCGCCTGCGCGACGAGGTGATGGGAAAACTGATCGAGGCGCACGAGTTTGAGGTGCCCGAATCGCTCGTCAAAAGTCAGGCGCGCCGGCTTCTCGAATCGACCGTGCGCGATATGATGCAGCGCGGGATGGATCCGCGCAATCAGGAGTTGGACTGGGAGAATTTGCAGGGCATGTTGGAGGCGCAGGCCACGGAGGATTTGCGCGGCTCGATCCTGCTCGAACGCATCGCCGACGCCGAGGAGATCGAGCCGACTGACGAAGAGATCGAGCGCGAGATCGAAGTGATCGCCGAGGGCGCGCGCCAGTCCGTAGAGCAGGTGCGCGCTGCCTTGACAAAGCAGGGAGGCGAACGTAGCATCGCCGACAGATTGCGCCATCGTAAGGCGCTCGATCTGCTCATCGAAAACGCGCGCGTGAGCGAAGAGGAATGGCGTGAAGACGCGCCGCCCGCCGCTCCGGCCGGCGAGCTAACGGATGAGAGCGGCGACGAGGGCGGTGAGGCTCAGTCCGGCGCGGCGCAAGGCTCTTAGAAGCGAACGAGTCGGGCGTTGAATTTTTAACTTGGCATAGGTTTCGGAGTTTGGAGTTTCAAGTTTATGGCTTTAGTCCCAATGGTGGTCGAGCAAACGTCGCGGGGCGAACGCGCCTTCGACATCTACTCGCGCCTGCTCAAAGACAACATCATCTTCATCTCGACGCCGATTGACGATCAGATCGCGAACTTAATCGTCGCGCAATTGATCTTCCTCGAAGCGGAAGACCCGGAGAAAGACATCTCGCTCTACATCAATTCGCCGGGCGGCTCGATCACGGCGGGCATGGCGATCTACGACACGATGCAGTTTATCCGCGCCGACGTTTCGACGCTCTGCGTCGGCCAATGCGCTTCGATGGCCGCGCTCCTGCTGGCGGCGGGCGCGAAAGGCAAACGCTTCGCGCTGCCCAACTCGCGCATCCTGATCCACCAGCCGTCGGGTGGCGCGGAGGGTCAGGCCACGGACATCCGCATCATGGCCGAAGAGATCATCCGCATGCGCGAATTGACCTCGAACATTCTCGCCAAGCACTCCGGCCAATCCTACGAACAGATCGAACGCGACGTGGAGCGCGACCGCATCATGTCAGCCGTGCAGGCCAAAGAGTACGGGCTGATCGACGAAGTGATCACACACCGCGAGTAAAAATTTTGACCGGCGCTTTTGATTGAAAGATCAACGCGCCGGTTATTATTATGCTACAGTAGTTCCCCGGCAGCCGCAGGCGACGCGACCCAACAACGTTATCGCCGCGCACGGGCAGCTCGGACACGAGAGAGCAAAGCAGCCCGCCCGTTTTAAGTCGCTTGACAAGCCGAAGTTGGATTGAACCTCAAAAGCACGGAGTCCCCTAAAGCCTATGGTACGTCGAACCGATGACACGTTGCGCTGTTCGTTTTGCGGCAAGTCGCAGAACGAAGTGAAGAAGCTCATTGCCGGCCCCACGGTCTACATCTGTAACGAGTGTATTGACATCTGCAACGAGATCATCACCGACGACCAGCAGGCCGAGGCCGTCGCCACCCGGCCGCCGCTCCCGAAGCCTTCCGAGATCAAAAATTTCTTAGACGAGTATGTCATCGGGCAGGACGAAACGAAGAAGCGTCTCGCCGTCGCCGTCTATCAACACTACAAGCGCATCGAGATCGCGCGTCGCCGTTCGGACGTGGAGATTCAGAAGTCGAACATCCTCTTGATGGGGCCGACCGGCACGGGGAAGACCCTGCTCGCGCAAACTCTCGCGCGCATGCTCTCCGTTCCCTTCACCATCGTGGACGCGACGACGCTCACGGAAGCCGGCTACGTCGGCGAAGACGTGGAGAACATCATCCTGAAACTGTTGCAGGCCGCCAACGGCGACGTGGAACGCGCGCAGCAGGGCATCATCTACATTGACGAAGTGGACAAGATTTGCCGCAAGGACGAGAACCCTTCGATCACGCGCGACGTGTCGGGCGAGGGCGTGCAGCAGGCCTTGTTGAAAATCCTCGAAGGAACGGTCGCCAACGTTCCGCCGCAGGGCGGCAGGAAGCACCCGCATCAGGAGTTCTTCCCGATTGACACCACGAACATCCTCTTCATCTGCGGCGGCGCGTTCGTCGGGCTGGAGAAAGTGATCGAGCGGCGCATGCGCAACAAGTCGTTCGGCTTCCGCGCCGAGATCAAGGACAGCAAAGAGCGTTATGCCGAAGCGATGGCGACGGCGCAGCCGGAAGACCTGGTACGCTTCGGCTTGATCCCCGAATTCGTCGGACGCCTCCCCGTGCTCGGAGTCCTCAACGAACTCGACGAGGATGCCCTCATGCGGATTCTCACCGAGCCGAAGAACGCGCTCATCAAGCAGTATCAGAAGAAGTTCGAGTACGACAACGTCAAACTGCGCTTCACGGACGACGCGCTCAAGGCCATCGCGCGCCAGGCGGTGGAACGCAAGGTGGGCGCGCGCGGCCTGATGATGATCCTGGAAGAGTTGCTGCTCGACTCGATGTACACGCTGCCCTCGCAGAAGCGCATCAAGGAGTTCGTCATCACGAGCGAGATGGTCGAACGCCGTCGCGCCGTGCCGGGCGAAGCCCTGACGGGCGTGGACGACGCGGCCGCCTGAGCGAGCGCGCCGGAAGTTCGCCGCGCCTTCCGCCCGAGCGAAAGGAATCTCTACCGATGTCGAAGAAATTCGGAGCAGGAGTGTTCGCACTCCTGCTCGTACTTTTTTGTGCGGGCGACAGAGGACTGCGGGCGCAACAGGCGGCGAAGCCCGCGGCGCAGGCGACTTCGGCAGCCGCGCAGGAGACTCCGGCGGCGACCGCACAGGATGAGCAGGACGACGTTGACCGCGAAGACCCCTGCCCCGGCTCGAACACGCAGTCTGAATTGAACGGGTGCGCCGCGCGTGCGCGCGAGCGCGCCGACGCCGAGTTGAACCGCGTCTACCGGCAACTCATGCGGGAGGCCGGGGGAACGGAGCGCGCCAAGCTCCGCGCCGCGCAACTCGCGTGGGTCAAGTTTCGCGATGCGCAGTGCGACTACGAGAGCGTCGGCAACAAGGGCGGCTCGATCTACCCGATGGTCTACGGTTTTTGTCAGGCTAAAGTGACGGCCACGCGCGCCCGACAACTGCGGGAGATTTTACGCGAGCAGGCGGAGCGGTAAGCGACCCGCGCGCCCGTCCGGCGACGGCCGTGCGATTTTGAAAGGTCAGTGGCGCGGCTCGGCGAAATCGTTTACAATTCAGTTTAGTTCGCAACACGGGGCGAGCGGCCACAAGCGGCTCGCCCTTCACGTTTACGCAGTTTTCCGATGAAAGAAGTAGCAGTTTTATGGAAGAATATTCAGACCGCACTCCTTCAGACATCGTCAGCTATCCGATGGTTCCGATCCGCGATGTCGTCATCTTCCCGTTCACGAAAGTCGCCTTCAAGATCGGTCGCCCCGGCTCGATTCGCGCGCTCGAACAGGCGCTCGCCTCCGACCGCACCATCTTCCTCGCCACGCAGCACGACGCCTCGATTGACGAACCCGCGCCCACCGAGATTTACGGCATCGGGACAATCGCGCGTATCCTGCAAGCGCAGAAGTTGGACAACGGGCAGACGAAAGTGGTCGTCGAGGGACGCGAGCGCGCGACGACGATCCGGGTGGATAACGACAACGGCGCGTTCACGGCCACCGTGCGCCGCGCGCCCTCCGCGCTCGAATCCGGCCAGCGCATCGAAGCCCTCACGCAACGCATCCACCAACTCATCGAGCAACACCTGCGCCTCGCGCCCGAAGCGCAAACCGACGCGCTGCAACAGGCCATGCGCAACCAAGACCCTTCGCACCTGACCGACGCGCTCGCCTCGCAGTTGCGCATCGCGGTCGAAGACAAGCAGGGCTTGCTGGAAATCTTCTCCGTCCACGGGCGCATGCAGCGTCTGGTCGAAATTCTGGAGACGGAAGTTGACAAGCGACAACTCGACCGCACGATTCAGGCGCGCGTCAAACGCCAGATGGAGAAGGCGCAGAAAGAGTATTACCTGAACGAGCAGATCAAGGCCATTCACAAGGAACTCGGGCGCAAGGACGAGAAGGCCGAGGTCGAGGACTTGCGCAAGAAGATCGAAGACGCGGGCATGTCGGACGAGGCCAAAGAGAAGGCCATGCAGGAACTCCACCGCCTCGAAGCGATGCCGCCGATGTCCGCCGAGGGCACGGTCTCGCGCACCTATATCGACTGGCTCCTGAACGTGCCCTGGAAGCAGAAGTCGAAAGAGATCAAAGACCTGGGCAAGGCCGAAGAGATTTTGAACGAAGACCACCACGGACTGGAGAAGATCAAGGATCGCATCCTCGAACATCTGGCCGTGCGCCAACTCGTCAAGAATCCGAAGGGGTCGATTCTCTGTTTCGTCGGGCCGCCGGGCGTGGGCAAGACGAGCCTCGGCAAGTCTATCGCGCGGGCGACCGGCCGCAAGTTCGTGCGCCTGAGCTTAGGCGGCGTGCGCGACGAGGCCGAAATCCGCGGCCATCGCCGCACCTACATCGGCGCGCTGCCCGGCCAGATCATCCAGATGATGAAGAAGGCGGGCGCCACCAATCCCTGCATCCTGCTCGACGAGGTGGACAAACTCGGCGCGGATTTTCGCGGCGACCCATCTTCGGCGTTGCTGGAAGTGTTAGACCCTGAGCAAAACAATTCGTTTCAGGATCATTACCTCGACGTTGAATACGACCTCTCCAAAGTCTTCTTCATCGCGACGGCCAACGTGCTCCACACGATCCCGCCCGCGCTGCAAGACCGTCTGGAAATCTTGCGCCTCTCCGGCTACACCGAGCGCGAGAAACTGGAGATCGCGCGCCGCCATCTCGTCGCCAAGCAGGCTGAGGGCAGCGGGTTGAAGGCCGAGCAGGTCGAGTTCACGGACGAAGGTTTGCTCGAAATCATCCGCTCCTACACGCGCGAGGCGGGCGTGCGCAATCTCGAACGCGAGATCGGTTCGTGCTGTCGCAAGGTGGCGCGCAAACTCGTGGGCGAGAGCAAGGGCGAGGAGTTCAAAGATGTCGTCACGCCGGAGCGCGTGCGCGAGATGCTCGGCCCTATCAGGTTCCGTCAACAAGTGGCGGCGACGGAGAGCGAGATCGGTCTCGCGCTCGGTCTCGCGTGGACGGAGGTCGGCGGCGAGGTCTTGCAGATCGAGGCGACGCTCACGAACGGACGCGGCGGCGTGCAACTCACCGGGAAACTCGGCGAGGTGATGCAGGAGTCGGCGCAGGCCGCGCTCACCTGCATCAAGGCGCGCGCCGAACGCATCGGCGTCAGTCTCGACCACATCCGCAAGCGCGACCTGCACGTCCACATTCCCGAAGGCGCGATCCCGAAAGACGGCCCTTCGGCGGGCGTCACGCTCGCCACCGCGATGGCCTCCGCCCTGACGCGCGTCCCCATCCGCAAAGATGTGGCGATGACGGGCGAGATCACGTTGCGCGGCAAGGTGCTGCCCGTCGGCGGCATCAAGGAGAAGATGCTCGCCGCGCACCGCGTCGGCGTCACGACGTTGATCCTGCCGAAAGAGAACGAGAAGGACTTGGCCGAAGTGCCGGAAGAGGTGCGCGCCGCGATCAGCGTTCATTTCGTCGAGACCATTGACGAAGTGCTCGCGCTCGCGCTCGAAGACGCTTGCCCGACCGACGGCGCAACCGTGGACACGGCGCAACCGCCAATCTGGTCAACCGAACCGCCCTCGCAAAGCACGCCGACGATGGCAGACTAACTCAAGGGATGAGGGCGGAGGGATGAGGGATGAATAAAGAGGAGCATTCAACCTCTTGAGTGCTTTCTTTCATCCCTCATCCCTCCGCCCTCATCCCTTCTCACTT